>VGSO01000199.1 GCA_016874945.1 Deltaproteobacteria bacterium | reverse complement strand
CCCTATCACTACAACGTTAATTACCCGCCTGCTTCAGTACAACCCTTTGTATTTATTGTCATTCTGAGCCCAGCGAAGAATCTAGACCCTTCGCCTACGGCTCAGGGTGACATAACTGATTGTCAGTAATATCCAATGGTTGTCCTATCATGGGCGATATGGGAGGTATTATCTAACGTAGTAGTGTTGGGTGTTGCTAAACGGCGAATAAGTTTCCAAAGCCGTTCAATGGGGTTAAGTTCGGGACTATATGGCGGGAGAAATTCCAAGGAAAATCTATCCCGATTTTGGTCCCGATATTCTTTATGCAAAGTGGCATGATGGTAACGGGCGTTATCGATAATGACCACCACACGCCGTCCCGAGTGTGAACTGACCAACCGTAACTGTTTGAGAAATGCCAAGAAAGTCATGGCATTGAACTTTTCTTCTTCCCGGCGAAAAACACATTTCCCATCCCCCAGTCGCACTGCGCCGAAGTATCCGACACTTCGGCGGGTGGGATGGTGGAACAATACCGGATCCTTAATCTCCGGTGGCACCCACATACGGCATCGGGAACCGTGTTGCTGGAAACGCACCTCATCCATAGCCCAAAGGTCGATGGCATTATCTCTTGCGAGAAGGCGGGTTTTTTTTAAACTCCTCCTTCTGGACGGGGTCGGCGCCGGCAATCAGAGGACGCGGCTTGCGCAGGCGGAAGCCAAACTGTCGAACCAACCTTTGACACTGTCGCACGCCCAAATCAATTTGCCACTGCCTTCCAATAAAAGCCGCCAGGGTTTTGCCGTCCCAGAGGTTCGAAGAAAAGCCGAAATCTCTAGGAGATTGCCGCAGCGCCGTGGCAATTTGCGCCAGTTGTTGTTCGGTCAGTCGCTTAGGTCTTCCCGGGCGGTCCCCTTCGACCAATCCGGCAAGGCCTTCCTCATCATAGCGCCTCACCCAATTTGCCACGGTGCTAGGGGCGTCTCCAAGAAGTCCGGCTACCTCACGGCAGCTCATGCCCTGTGCCACAAGAAGGATACCGTGCAACCTATGATCATACCGCGATTCCTGAGACCGACGAATCTCCTCTTGCAGGGCAGGAATTGCCATTACCGCATCGGGAATGGTCAGCGCTTTCATGCATAAATTATATAATCTGCCGCTGATTATGTCCAATTAATTATGACGCTATGTATAGTAACGGAAGTTCCAGCTAAGAAAGGATAAAAAAGTAGGTCATCGAGCCTGTCCCAAACTCAGTTGAAAGTTTGAGGATGGCGGTTAAAGGTTGATAAAGATTAGGATGCGGCCTGGCGCAAGTCAAGGGCAACCTCGTTATCCAGTTTGGCTTTGAGTATCCAGAGGTCGCGGTAACCGAGGATACGACGAAAATTCTTTTCAGTCTCTAAAAAGGCGGCGGCCACCCAGCGCAGCACCATGTGGCCATCCCGCCAGCGGCTGACCCGATTGGTTCTCCAGCGCACCCCGGCATGGGGGCTTTCGATGATATTGGTGGCGCCCAGGCAGCGCCGGAGAGTGGGAGACAATTCCAGGCGGTTAATGGTGAAGGTCTCTTCCAGACCTTCCCGCAGGCTGGCCGCGGCGCCGGGATAGTGGGTCTCCAGCCAGTCGGCCTGTTTCTTGAGCCGGGCCAGGTCTTCTTGCCAGGGCGGCCCATAATACCGTGTCCGCTTTCAGGTGCAACAAACTCAACCTGTAACTTATTGATAAATCTTATTTATTTTAACCGAAAACCGAAGACCGAAAACCGAAAACGGTATAAGCGGCCTTCATGACTGACTTTACCTGGGCCGCCAGCTCCTCCGGCAACTTATCGCAGACATTTTTGATCTTATGGTGGCGGCAGCGCTGCACCGGCTGGCCGGAGCCAAACACCCGGTTGATGGCCGCCCTGAGCGCCTTGGAGCCGTCAATGACAAATAAATAGCGACGACTGGGGTCAAGCCCCCGGGCCACCAGGTCCTCCAGCAGGGAGGTGGCGGACGCGGCGTTTTCGCTGGCCCCCTGGGCCACTCCCAAAACGTGTTTGCGGCCCTGGGCGTCCACCCCTACGGCACAGATGACGTGGTGTTCGCCAAAAACCAGACCATCCAGGTAGATGATGAGCAACTCCACTTCATCACCGCGCCGGGCTGCCAGGCGCTCCAGTTCCTGGGCGCTGGCTTCGACAAACTGGCGGCTGACGCTGGATTTGCTGACGCCTAAGCTCTCGGCCATCTCCGGGATCACCCGCTGATAGTTGCGGGTGGAGACGTTATGCATCAGGATCGCCAGCAGCCGGGACCCCAGGCCGTTTTTCATGGCCTCATAGGCCGGAATCTCCACCTCCCGGCCCGGCCCCCGGCCCCGACGGCGCAGCCGGGGCTTAGTAACCCGCAGTTTGCGGTCCGAAAGGGAGACCTGGCCGCTTTGGGCGCCGTGCCCGCGGATGTCGCCCCCTTTGCGGCCCTGGCGCTTTTCGTCGGCCACGCCGGCTGCCGATAATTGTAACACCGCCTCGATGCTGGCCCGCCCCCGAACGTCGATGAGTTCATCCACGGCCAGGCGGGAGGCCTCGATGAGTTCCACTAACGGCAACAATAGTTGCCCATTTTTGGCCAGGCACTTGGCATAAACCCGGCTGTCCTTGACGTCCACAATCTGGTATGATGGGTTCATGGCGGTTCCTCCTTAGCTTTACTTCCCAAACCGATTCTACCGAATCGGCGGGGTGAACCGCCATCCCATTTTCAACTTTCAACTACGGACGGGACAGTCTCAAAACGACCCATTTGTTGGCCTTTACTGACTACTGGCTACTGGCTACTGAAAACGGAAAACTCACTTAAATGCGGCTACAAAAAACCTTACGCGACTTAATCACTTTCAGCCTTACTCAGGCCCGGGATAAGGGCCAGCTAACCTTTGACGCGCTTCCTTCTTTCGAAGTGGAGGCCCCCAAGCACCCGGAGCATGGGGACCTGGCCACCAACGCGGCCATGATCCTGGCTTCCCAGGCCAGGCGGCCGCCCCGCCAGATCGCGGAAATCATCATCAAAAACCTGTCTGCCCCGAAAGGGATGCTGGCCAAGGTGGAAATGGCCGGGCCGGGGTTTATCAACTTTTTCCTCACCGATGACTTCTGGCGCGGGGTTATCCTGGAAATTCACCGGCAAGGCCCGGCTTACGGCGACAGCGATCTGGGCCGGGGCGGCAAAGTCCAGGTGGAGTTCGTCAGCGCCAATCCCACGGGGCCGCTGCACATCGGCCATGGCCGGGGCGCGGCCCTGGGCGACGCCCTGGCCAACCTGCTGGCTGTCACCGGCCACCAGGTGGCGCGGGAGTACTACATCAACGACGTGGGCAACCAGATTCTCATCCTGGGCAAATCCCTCTATTACCGACTCCGGGAGCTCCAGGGCGAAACCATTGAATTTCCCGAGGACGGCTACCAGGGCGACTATATGAAAGACCTGGCCCGAGATTATCTTAAGCATGGGGGCGACTTTTTCTGGGGCGGGCCCCGGGAAGAGGACTTTCTGGTCCTGGGTCGCTACGCCGCCCAGGTTATCCTGGACGGCATCAAACAGGACCTGGAAGATTTCGGGGTGCGCTTTGACACCTGGTTCAGCGAAACGGAACTCTACCGCCGGGGCCTGGTGGACCAGAGCTTCCGGCTCCTCCAGGAAAAAGGCTTTCTCTACGAGCACGAGGGGGCCCTGTGGTTCAAGGCCACGGCCTTCGGGGACGAAAAGGACCGGGTGGTGCGCCGGGGCACCGGAGCCACCACCTACTTTGCCTCGGACATCGCCTATCACCTTTATAAATTCCAGCAGGGCTACGACCTGGCGGTGGACCTGTGGGGCGCGGACCACCATGGGTACGTCCCCCGTCTCCAGGCTGCGGTGGAGGCCCTGGGATACGCCGGCCAGGTAAAGGTCATCCTGGTGCAGCTGGTGAGCCTGGTGCGCCACGGCGAGCCGGTGGCCATGACCACCCGGGGCGGGACCTTCGAGACCCTGAGGGAGGTCATGGACGAAGTAGGCAAGGACGCGGCCCGCTTCATCTTCCTTACCCGGCGGTCCGACGCCCACCTGGAGTTCGACCTGGAGGTGGCCAGGGAGCAGAGCAGCGAAAACCCGGTGTACTACGTGCAGTACGCCCACGCCCGGCTGGCCAGCGTCTTTCGCCAGGCTGAAGCCCAGGGGATCGCGGTGGCCCCACCGGATCCGGGCCGGTTTCCCTGGCTGGCCTTGCCCGAAGAGCTGTCCCTGCTCAAAATGCTGGCCGGCTACCCCGAACTGGTGGAAGCCGCGGCCCGTTTCCTGGAGCCCCACCGCATTACATATTTCTTGACGGAACTGGCCTCCCAGTTGCATAGTTATTACTATAAACACCGCTTCATTTCCGATAACCCGGACCTGACCCAGGCCCGCCTGTGGCTGGTTCAGGCGATCAAGACGGTCCTGGCCCACGGCCTGGGCATCCTGGGCGTCACCGCCCCGGAGGCGATGTGAGAAGTAGATAAGCAATATTTGGGGGGAGGGGGTAAGGGCGGACGCCCTTAGCCTCCTCCCCCAAAAGACCCTAACCGCAGATCTCCAGGAGGGGGAAATGGACGCAGGTCGGGGGAGAAAGAGCAAGAAGGGCTGGCAGATGAGCCTGGGGGTGAAGGACATCATCTTCGCCGGCCTGGGCGTGGCCGGGCTGATGATGATCAGTTTCGCCCTGGGGGCTCTGGCCGGGCGGGGAGACATTTACCGGGCGGCTCATAGTTGGGGACTGCTGGCGCCGGAGCCTCCCAAAGCCCAATGGGCCTCTCCCAACTTGGGAGCCCAGCCCGCGGCGCTGCCCCCCCCGGCGCCGGGGTCCGCAGTTTCGCCGGGGACTCCCCCGGCGGCTCCTTCTCCGTCGGCGCCCACTGCGGCCCCAACGGCTCAGGCCAAGGCGTCCCCGGAAGCCCCGGTGATCGGGGCCATCACTCCGGCATCCCCGTCTGCGCCCGCGGCCAAGAAGGCCAAAGGCGGTCTGCACCAGCAAAAGGCTAAAGATGAGGAATTGCGGAAACTGCGCCAGGAAGTGGCCCGGAAGCTCAAGTTCCAGAATAGCATGGACACCGTAGCCAAGGCCGCCAAGACCAAGGAAAAAGCGACGCCCAAGTCCACCCCGATAAAAGTGGCCCAGTTCCGGGACGGCAAGGCCGCCAAGGCCAGGCTGGCGGAAATGCAGAAGAAAGGGGAAAAGGTCACGCTAAAGCAGACCAAGGACGATAAGGGACCTCTGTACACTATTTATAAGCAAGCCCCGCCCAAACCCGGGGAAGAGGAGAAGCTGGCCAAGAAGAGCACGAAATCCGGAGAGAAAAAACCCAAGCCCCAATCCCAGAAAAATTAGTTTTCGGTTTTCAGTAAAAATGTTCTCACAACCGAGCCTCTTGCAAAAGTCATGGTCAAAAGCGGAATCAACGATATTGGGTCGGTTCCCTCCCCCTGGAGGGGCATAAGCGCTAACTTAAGGATTGACTTTCTCGGTTAAGATATTATAATCGTCATCCAAGGGGGTGACGATGGAAAAGTTGATTTTTCCGGAACAGGCGGATGATTGGCAGTTTCTTCTCACTTTTTTACCAGCCACTTGGCAGGAAAAAGCCAAGGAATTGGGAGCGATCCGCAGGTGTCGTAAGTTTGAAAATCCTGAGGCGTTATTGCGAACCATGTTTATCCACCTGTCTGAT
>VGSO01000198.1 GCA_016874945.1 Deltaproteobacteria bacterium | reverse complement strand
TCTTCGCGAAAAAACCAGAAACTCGGATTCAGTAGCACATCGCGGCCTTTTGCCGCAACCAAATGATATTATTTCTCGCCAAGGCGCAAAGGGCGCCAAGGAAAAATGCAGGGTGGGCACTGCCCACCATTTCCTTTCCTAAATCAGTAGGTTAACAACGAATTCTTGTTGAAAAAACCAGAAACTCGGATTCAGTAGCACAGGCTTTCCAGCCTGTGCCGGCGCAGGCTGAAGCCTGCGGCTACATAATTTTGCAAGAGGCTCATTCAATTTCATATTCATAAATCGATACATATTTGAAATTTGTTTCCCTGTAGGCGATCTTCGTTGGGACAAAAAGGACCTAAGGCGACAGGCTCCAGCAACGTAAGCTGCGGAACAAGGCTGCGGCCTGCGATTATCGCCGGTATGTTGAAATTACGGGTCAATAACTGTACTCTTTAACCCGGCAGGTCCGGGCTGCGGCTGTCGCCAGCCGTCAAAAAACCGGTTCGAGGTAAATATGTGCGGCATTATCGGGTACTTGGGTCCCCAGGAGGCCATGCCCATCATCCTGGACGGTCTTAAGAGACTGGAGTACCGGGGTTACGACTCCGCGGGCATGGCGGTCATGGGCGAAAACGGCCTGGCCATCCGCCGGAGCCTGGGGAAATTGAAAGAACTGGAAAAACTGGTCTCCCAAAGCCCCCTGGCGGGCAGCGCGGGCATCGGCCATACCCGCTGGGCCACCCACGGCCGTCCCGCGGAGCACAATGCCCACCCTCATCAGGTGGGCGACATCGCGGTGGTCCATAACGGCATCATCGAAAACTACATGGAAATAAAAGACGTGTTGCTCCAGGAAGGGCATCGCTTCGGCTCCGAAACGGACACGGAAATCATCTCCCACCTCATTGTCAAGCACCTGCGCCGGGGGGCGGAATATCTGGAGGCCGTGGCCCTCACCCTGGAAGAAATCCGGGGCTCCTATGCCCTGGTCATTGTCAATGCCCGGGAGCCCCGGATGCTGGTGGCGGCCCGGAAGGAAAGCCCCTTGATCCTGGGCCTGGGGGAGGGCGAATTTTTCCTGGCCTCGGACATCCCCGCCATCCTCCCTTACACCCGCCGGGTCATCTTCCTGGAAGACTATGACCTGGTGGTGGTGCGGGATGGGGAATATTTGATCCTGGACCGCCAGGGCCACCCGCTGGACCGCCCGGTGCACTCCATCTCCTGGAGCCCGGCCATGGCGGAGAAGGCCGGATATAAGCACTTCATGCAGAAAGAGATCTTCGAGCAGCCCCGGGCCTTGATCGACACCTTCCGGGGCCGCATTGACCCGGATCTGGGTGAAGTGCTGCTCCCGGAAGCCTCTTTAAACCCTGAGGAGATCAAAGCCATCCGGAAAATCTTCCTGGTGGCCTGCGGCACCTCTTATCACGCGGCTCTGGTGGGAAAATTCCTGCTGGAGGGCCTGACCCGCATTCCGGTGGAAGTGGACCTGGGCTCGGAGTTCCGCTACCGGGAACCCCTGGTGGACAAACACACCCTGCTCATCCCCATCTCCCAGTCCGGGGAGACCGCGGACACCCGGGCCGGGCTCCAGGCGGGAAAAGAGCTGGGGGCCAAGAGCCTGGCCATCGTCAACGCCGTGGGGTCCAGCATCGCCCGGGATGCGGATGCGGTGTTTTACACCCATGCGGGGCCGGAGATCGGGGTGGCTTCCACCAAGGCCTTCACCACCCAGTTGGTGGCCCTTTACCTCATTTCCCTGTATCTGGCCTTCCACTTGGGGAAGCTGAAGCGGGCCGATTTGCGCCACCGCCTGGGCCGGCTGCTCAAACTCCCCACCTGGGTGCAGGAAACCCTGGACCTGGACCAGGAGATCCGGGAAATCGGCCGGCGCTACATGTCCGCCCAGAATTTCCTCTACCTGGGCCGGAGCCTGCACTACCCCATCGCCCTGGAAGGGGCCTTGAAGCTCAAGGAAATTTCCTACATCCATGCGGAAGGTTACGCCGCGGGAGAGATGAAGCACGGACCCATTGCCCTCATCGACGAGAAGATGCCGGTGGTGGTGCTGGCCACCCGCAGCCCGGTGCTGGAAAAGGTCCAGGGGAACATTGAAGAAGTGGCGGCCCGGGGGGGCCGGCTCATCGCCCTTACCGAAGCTGACAACTATCAGGTGCGGGAACGGGTGGAAAGCGTCATTATCGTGCCTTCAGTCCCTTTGGAATTTTCTCCCATCGTCCTGGTGGCGCCGTTGCAGCTCCTGGCCTACCACATCGCCGACCTCCGGGGCACCGACGTGGACCAGCCCCGGAACCTGGCCAAGAGCGTGACGGTGGAGTAGTTTTGGGGGAGGGGGCCAAGGGCACTCGCCCTTGCCCCCTCCCCCAATCAATTTCTCACCACCTCAAACCGCGGCCGGCGGATGGACTCGCCTCGGCATATGGGGCAGCGGGACGGGATGGTAAGGCGCTCCCGTTTTTTGAAGACAAAGCCGCAGTGTTTGCAGGCCGCGGGGAATATGTGGAAGCGGCAGCCCTGGCCCGGGGCCTTGGCGATGTGGGCGAGGTGGTCCAGCGCCTCCTTTTCCGGAATCCCCAGTTGCTGGGAGAGTTCCAGAGCCGATAGGGGTTGCTCCAGCAGCAGATCTTTAATAGCTTGCCGTATGGTGCTCACATCAGTTGCCAATTGCCAGTGGTCAGGTGCCGGTTGCCAATGACTTATACATGCCAGGGCTAAGAGATATTTACACCGAAAACCGAAAGCCGAAAACAGAAATCTTATTATCATGCTTAGGAATGAAAATCGAAATGAAAGCATGCCCCTCATACTGAGGGCCAGCCCCGTGGGGCGATTCTGGGAAGAGCGGTATGGTTACCGGGAAGAATCGATAATTATTTGGAAAATCTATGCGAAATTAAATAGGGGGGCTTGGATTTGACCATAAAAATTGTTATCATAAGAGCCTCTTGCAAAATTATGTCGCCGCAGGCTTCAGCCTGCGCCCGCACAGGCTGGAAAGCCTGTGCTACCGGATATTTCTTTGAGCAACATGGGAAAATCGCAGCCTCAAAATGAATTTTGCAAGAGGCTCAGCCACTAATTCTGAAAATTAAGGATTAACAGGAATGGCGCTCCACAAAGGTGATCTATGCCCTCGGTGCTCCAAGGGCAGGATAGAGCGAATTCAACGAAAAAAATGGATGCGGTATGTTCCTAAGACCAGGCATTATCAATGTTCAAATTGCCGGACTCCGTATCTGACCATATTCTTTTGGACTGTCAGATTGCCCTGGGGGCTTTCCGGGGGCTAAAAAATATGCGCACCGCGGTAATGGTTTTCTTCATCGGGGTAATCCTCTTGTTCGTGGGCAGCATTACCCTGGGGCGGAAAGCTCTTCCCCCGGCCTGGCGGGAACTGAATCCCGTTTCATCCCCTACTCCGGGATCAAATGGACTTGGCCCTGATGAACCTCCGGAAAAGTTGACTCCGGGCGAATATAAAAAGCTCAAAATTACTTGCAGTTCCTTTGACCTCATGGCCGGGTTGACCAAAAAGGAAATAGAGAACCTGCCGGAACACCGGGGCTTTGCCCTTTATACTTTATTCCCTTTCAAATGCAACAAATACAATTTGTAACTTATTGGTATTCCAGGTTTTCCTAACCGGAAACCGTATAGGGCGGGCCTGGCCCACCCTTTCGTTTTTATTCATCCCATATCCATTTGGCCTCATGGGAGGATTCTGGTCACAAAAGCATCGTTGCCCCCCCGGATGCTGAGCTGGAACGCGTTTCTGACGGGAAAGTCAAAGGAGTTGGTGACGCCGGTGACAAATACCTGGACCCCCAAGGGGGGCAGGCGGGCCACCCCTTTGGCCTGGTCATCTCTTTGCCCACCCAGGAAAGTGGAATAGACCAAGGCCCGGCCACCGACAGTGAGGCGGGCGACGAACGCGTCGCTGGCCCCCCGGAATATCGGCTGGATGGCGTCCCTCACCGGGAAGTCAAAGGAGGAAGTCACTCCCACCACGGTGGCCCGGCCCACGGGTCCTATGGAGGTGTCCAGGCTGATGCCCAGGGCCTGGTCGCTGCTGCTGCCGCCCAGGAAGGTGGAAAATATTAGGGCGTTGCCCGCCGCGGCCAGCCGGGTGACAAAGGCGTCCCGGCCCCCCCGTTTAAACCCCTGGAAGGCGTTGAGCACCGGGAAGTTCAGGGAGTCGGTTTCCCCCACCACAAAAGCCTGGCCGGCGGCGTTCACCGCAATGCCCCGGCCGATGTCCACGCCGTTTCCCCCCAGATAGGTGGAGTAGAATAGGGCGCCCCCAGGGGTCAGTCTGGTCACGAACGCGTCCTGGGCGCCCAGCAGATTGCCCTGGAAGGGGTTTAGGGTGGGAAAATTCAACGAAGTGGTGCCGCCGGTGACGTAGGTATTCCCGGCCCCGGTCACCGCCACGCCATTGCCGGTGTCATTCTTGCTGCCCCCCAGGAAAGTGGAAAAGACCAGGCCGCTGCCCGCGGCGGTTAACCGGGTGACAAAGGCCGCGGTGCCTCCCAGGTTGATGGCCTGGGCCGCGTTCTGCACGGGAAAGTCATTGGAACTGGTAGTCCCTACCACGGTGGCCTGGCCCGCGGCAGTTAAGGCCAAACCGGCGGCCCGGTCATCACCGGCGCCCCCCAGGAAAGTGGAATAGATCAGGGCGTTGCCCGCGAGATTGAGTTTGGCCACAAACGCGTCAACGCCGGTGCGTTTGGTGGGTTGGAAAGCGTTCACCACGGGGAAATCCAGCGAATCGGTCCAGCCGGTCACATAGATGCCGGTTCCGTCCCTGGCAATGCCGGTCCCGGCCTCGGAGCCTTTGCCGCCCAGAAAAGTGGAGAAGACCAGCCCATTGCCCACGGGATTTATTCTAGTGACGAAAACCTCGGGGAAAATAATGAAGGGCCGGGAGCGGGTAACGGGAAAGCCCACGGAAAAAGTTTGGCCGGTGACGTAAGCGTTGCCCGCAGCGTCCGCGGCAATGGCCAGGCCCTGGTCTTCCTGGCCGCCGCCTAAAAACGTGGAATAGGCGATGGCCGGGTCAATGACCAGCGGCTGGCTGGAATCATAAGCCGCCACCTGGAAGCCGTAAGTGAAACTCGCGTCATCCGGAATATGGAACTTCCCTTCCCGGGGAACCCGCCGCCCGGAAACCTCCTGATAAATTAGGGGCTTCTTCTGCATCACCACCTTGCCCCCCGGGAGGCGCATGGCCAAATCGCCCTCTCCAGTGATTTCCAGCCCTGCAACTCCCTCCACCTGAAATTTCGCCCTGGCCGGGTCCGCCCCGGGCCGGATGATAAGGTCGTATTCCAACACCGGGCCGGCGCCGTAAAATTTCAGGTCAATTCCGGGGAAAACTTCCCGGTACCGCACCGCCCCGAAGGTGGGCGCCTGGGTGCGCCATTTCCGGGGGTCATTGCCTACCAGGTAATTCACTTTTCCGGGGAGAGGCTCTTCTCCTTGAGGAAAATTGGGAGATTGGCCCAGGGGAGTCACTGTTATCAAGGCCGCCTGGAGCGCTCCGTCCGCCGCTTCCGCCAGCCGCCCGGCCAGCATTATTCCGGCCGGGGTGAAAAACAGGGCATAACCCTGGCCCTGGGCGTAAAACTTTACCTGGGAATCGATCTGTCCCTGGTTTTCGATGAAGTGCAGGGGGAGACGCCCGTAATTTTCCTTAAGCCGGGGCAGATCCGG
>VGSO01000197.1 GCA_016874945.1 Deltaproteobacteria bacterium | reverse complement strand
GGGTCATTTTTTTCTTCTATTTTATTTAGAACAAAACACAATCCATCCCAATCTTGTTTGTTTTTTTGTTGATTGCGAAATCTCTCGGAAAATTCCTCGCATCTTAAAGGCTTATTAACGTATGGCTCTGGGGACCCGCCAAGGACTCGGTCATTTTTTTGATCAAAAGGAACAATAACTTCATCCGCGACACTACGGGCGTCAAATGATCCGATTCCGGCTCGGCCGGCCTGGATGCACCGGCAATCTAAACTTGGCTCAGCCAATTTAGCGACAATTTGAGTGGGAAGGACGTAATGATAGCTTTTGGTTTTGGATTTGATAGCAGATTTGATGATGTTTAATAAATTTTCGTCATCCAGCCAATCTGTGAGGTTTCCTTTTTCCACAAGATTGCTAATTTCCTCCCATGTCTCATTAAGAATCTTTGTGGCGACCGAGATATGTTTCAATGCCAAGGCAAACCCAGTTTCAATAATTCATCCAGAGCGCTTCGACGCGCAACTGTTTAACAGAATGGCATTTTTTCTCTGGCGCTTCAGCACAGCGCCAATCTTTATAAAGGGTTTCCATTAAATCACATCGATACCCTGAAATAGCTGCTTTGCCTTTAATTTGTCTAACAATATATGCAAGTTCTTGATGTTCAGCATTGGTCATTTCAAAGCCATAAGCTTTACTATCGCCCCTTGACTCGTGAGGATAAGGAGGATCGCAATAGAAGAGAGTGTCGCTACTGTCATAAAGTTTTATAACTTCTAAAGCAGGCCGGTTTTCTATTTGCACCCTTAATAATCTCTCCGCAATTTCCGGTAACCCTGCCACGCTCCCCAACCACCTTGAAACGACCCCTGACATGCCGGCTCGGCTGGTGTTTTTGCAATTGGCCCATCTTCCAAGAGAAGCAGTTTGGGCAAGGCCGGTCCGAACTTGTCGAGCCCGAACAAAAAACCTTCTGGCACGTTCAAGATCGGGGAGATGCGGGCCGCAATCGGTCACAGCCAAGTAAAATTCTTCCCTGGAAAAAGGGGTAAGTCCTATGACTTCAATTAGTCTTTCTTTATGATCTCGTAGAACCCTAAAAAAATTAACTACTTCTCCGTCAATATCGTTATAGGTTTCTACTGGCGAGGGTTTCCGGTTAATCAAAACTGCGGCTGAACCTCCGAAAGGCTCACAATAATGGTGAGCCTCGGGCAACAAGGGCAATAGCCAATCAAGGTGGTTATATTTTCCCCCATACCAACCGAAACAGATTTTCTTTCGGCGGCCGGACGCCACTCCATTAACCGGACCGTTCATGCCCGGCAGAACCAGGGGAGAAGGCGTTCTACTCATTGGATTACCCTCAAATTACATCATAATGGTTTCCCCTCAGGGGTGCAATTTGTTTATCGAAATCCCCAAATTATAACTTTAAGGAAAGATTTCCTCCTTTATACCTCACTTGATCCCCGCATGGTAACTCTGGAGCGACCGGACCCCCGGGGGGGTGCGCCGGGCCGCGGCGATGCCCCGGGCCGCGGCCAGGGCCCCGGCCAGGGTGGTGATGTACGGAATCTTCGACTTGATGGCGTTTTTCCGGATGTAAGAGTCGTCGTGCTTGCTCAGCTTGCCGCTGGGGGTGTTGATAATCAGGTGGATCTCTTTATTGATAATGATGTCCACGATGTTGGGCCGGCCTTCATGGACCTTGAGAACATGGTCCGAAGGGATCCCCTGCTCCGCCAGGAACTTGTGGGTCCCCTGGGTGGATTTGATCCGGAAGCCCAGGTGGTGAAATTCCCGGGCCACTTCCAGGACCGCGGGGCGGTCCGCTTCCGACACGGTGATGAGCACCGCGCCCTCCCGGGGCAGGGTCTGGTTGGCCGCTTCCTGGGCCCTGTAAAAAGCCAGGCCGAAGGAGTCGGCCATGCCCAGGACTTCCCCGGTGGAACGCATCTCCGGCCCCAGCAGGGGGTCCACCTCGGGGAACATGTTGAAGGGGAAGACCGCCTCCTTGACCCCGAAGTGGGGGATGTTTTGGGGCTTGAGATCCAAATCGGCCAGCTTTTTCCCCAGCATGATCTGGGTGGCCAGCCGGGCCATGGGGATGGCGCACACCTTGGAGACCAGGGGCACGGTGCGGGAGGCCCGGGGATTGGCCTCCAGGACGTACACCGTGTCCTGGTGGATGGCGTACTGGATGTTCATCAGGCCCACCACACCCAACTCCACCGCGATCTTGCGGGTGTAGTCCACGATGGTGTCCAGGTGCTTCCGGGGAATGCTGATGGGCGGGATGACGCAGGCCGAATCTCCCGAATGGATGCCCGCCAGTTCGATGTGCTCCATGACCGCGGGCACAAAGGCGTCGGCGCCGTCGGCGATGGCGTCGGCCTCGGCTTCGATGGCGTCTTCCAGAAACTTGTCGATCAACAGCGGCCGGTCCGGGCTGACTTCCACCGCCGCGGCCACGTAGTGCCGGAGCATCCACTCATCGTGGATCACCTCCATGGCCCGGCCCCCCAGGACGTAGGACGGCCGCACCATGAGGGGGTAGCCGATGCGCCGGGCCACCTCCAGGGCCTCCTCGATGGAGGCGGCCATGCCCGACTCGGGCTGCGGAATACCCAGTTTGCGCATCATGTGGCGGAAACGGTCCCGGTCCTCGGCCAGATCGATGATGTCCGGAGAGGTCCCCAGAATCTTGACTCCCGTCGCGGCCAGCTCCCCCGCGATATTGAGGGGCGTCTGGCCGCCGAACTGGACGATGACCCCCTGGGGCTGCTCCTTTTCATAAATGCTCAGGACGTCTTCCACCGTCAGGGGTTCGAAATAGAGCTTATCCGACGTGTCATAGTCCGTGGACACGGTTTCGGGGTTGCAGTTGACCATGATGGACTCGTACCCCTCGTCCCGGATGGCGAAGGCCGCATGGACGCAGCAGTAATCGAATTCAATTCCCTGGCCGATACGGTTGGGCCCGCCCCCCAGGACCATGATTTTGGGCCGGTCGCTCACCTTCACCGAGTCCGGGGCGTTATAGGTGGAATAATAATAGGCGGCGTTCTCCACCCCGCTCACCGGCACCGCGTCCCAGGACTGGCTCAGGCCCAGGGCCAGCCGCCTGGCCCTGATTTCCGGCTCAGGCACGTTCAAAAGCTGGGTCAGGTAGCGGTCGGCAAACCCGTCTTTCTTGGCCCGGATGAATAATTCGTCCGGCAGATCCTGCCCCCGGTCCCGATACTTCAGAATTTCTTCCTCCAGTTCCACCAACTCTTTCATCTGCTTAATGAACCAGGGCTTGATATGGGTCTTCTCGTACAGCGCCTGGACGGAAGCGCCCTTCCGCAACGCCTCGTACATGATGAACTGGCGCTCGCTGGAAGGTTCAAAGAGCAGGTCCATCAGCTCCTCCAGAGGCTTCTGGTGAAAGTCTTTGGCGAAGCCCAGCCCGCAGCGTCCGATCTCCAGGGACCGGATGGATTTCTGGAAGGACTCCTTGTAGGTCTTGCCCAGGCTCATGACCTCGCCCACGGCCTTCATCTGGGTGCCGAGCCGGTCTTCCGCGCCGGGGAACTTCTCAAAGGCCCAGCGCGCGAATTTCACCACTACGTAGTCGCCCCAGGGAGTGTATTTTTCCAGGGTGCCTTCCCGCCAGTAGGGGATTTCATCCAGGGTCAAACCCCCGGCCAGCAGCGACGACACGAAGGCGATGGGGAAGCCGGTGGCCTTGGAGGCCAGGGCCGAGGACCGGGAAGTGCGGGGGTTGATCTCGATGACCACCACCCGCCCCGTCTTGGGGTCGTGGGCGAACTGGATGTTGGTGCCGCCGATGACCCGGATGGCCTCCACGATGTCATAGGAATATTTCTGCAGGCGGGCCTGGAGTTCCGGCGCGATGGTGAGCATGGGCGCGGTGCAGTAGGAATCCCCGGTGTGCACCCCCATGGCGTCCACGTTTTCGATGAAGCACACGGTGATCATCTGGTTTTTGGCGTCCCGGACCACCTCCAGCTCCAGCTCCTCCCAGCCCAGGACCGACTCTTCGATGAGCACCTGGCCCACCAGGCTGGCGGACAGGCCCCGGGCCGCGACGGTGCGCAGGTCCTCCAGGTTGTACACGTGGCCGCCGCCCCAGCCCCCCAGGGTGTAGGCCGGCCGGACCACCACCGGGTAGCCCAAATCCGCGGCGATGCGCTCCGCTTCCTCCACGCGATTGGCGATCTCACTCCGGGGCATCTCCAGCCCCAGGCGGTTCATGGTTTCCTTGAAGGCCAACCGGTCCTCCCCCCGGGTGATGGCGTCCACCTCCACCCCGATGACCTGGACGCCGTGCTCTTCCAGGGCCCCGGAGCGGGCCAGCTCCGAGGACAGGTTGAGGCCCGTCTGGCCCCCCAGGTTGGGCAGCAGGGCGTCGGGCCGCTCCTGCTTGACGATTTCCACCATGTGCTTGAGGTTCAGGGGTTCGATATAAGTGACGTCCGCCATTCCCGGGTCGGTCATGATGGTGGCGGGGTTGGAATTGACCAGGACAATCTGGTAACCCAACTGGCGCAGGGCCTTGCAGGCCTGGGTGCCGGAATAGTCGAATTCACAGGCCTGGCCGATGATGATGGGACCGGACCCGATGATCATTACCTTGTTGATGTCTTGCCGGCGGGGCATGGACGCTCCTTTGAGTTTTGCTTATTTTTATTCAGCGCTTATTAGTTTAATTGAATTGCAGGCTGGGGGGAATATAGGAAAAGTGGCGAGTAGGTGTCAAGGGCAATCTGCTCAGCATCTTTCGGCTTTGCAGGAGGCTAAATTTACCGCAGATGACCGCCAATAAACCCAGAATTGACTATAGAGGCTTATTTTGCGGCCACCTGCTATTGACCTTTCCCCTTATCCGCCTCAGAATATTTGAGAAGCTGGCAAAATCCGTCCAGGAGGTAGGAAATGACCGGAGCAAGACGCCTTATGTCCAACTGGCTGCCAATGGGTCTGATTATCGCGGCAGCCTTAAATTTCATCGCCGGCGGCGCCGCCGCCGAAAAGGGGAAACCTATGGTCAAACTGGAAACCAGCATGGGGGAAATCGTCTTGGAACTTTACCCGGACAAGGCCCCGGCCACGGTGGCCAATTTTCTTCAGTACGTCAAAGACGGTTTTTATAACGGCGCCATTTTTCACCGGGTGATTCCCACGTTCATGATTCAGGGAGGCGGATTCGACGCCTCGATGAACCAGAAGCCCACCCGGACGCCCATCCAGAATGAGGCGGACAACGGCTTGGCCAACGATGTCTATACCATCGCCATGGCCCGCACCTCGGACCCCCACTCGGCCACGGCCCAGTTCTTCATCAACGTGAACCACAACCGCCCCCTCAACCACACGGCCAAGACTCCCCAGGGCTGGGGCTACGCGGTCTTCGGCAAGGTGGTCAAGGGGAATGAGGTGGTGGATAAGATCAAAGCCGTGCCCACCACCAACCGGGGCATGCATCAAAACGTCCCGGTGGAGACGGTGACTATCATCAAGGCGTCGGTGGTGGAAGAAGCCGGGAAGGGAAAATAATTTGATGGAGACGGGCGCCTGGGCTAATAATTGAGTGACACAGGCTTCCAGCCTGTGGGAAGCCTTTTGGGGTGACAGACGCAACACAGGCTGGAAAGCCTGTGCTACTGAATCCGAGTTTCTGGTTTTTTCAACAAGAATTCGTTGTTAACCTACTGATTTAGGAAAGGAAATGGTGGGCAGTGCCCACCCTGCATTT
>VGSO01000196.1 GCA_016874945.1 Deltaproteobacteria bacterium | reverse complement strand
ACAATTAGATATTTTGGAAACCCTGTCAATTTTCAAATGATCCTTAAGTTAGCGCTTATGCCCCTCAAGGGGGAGGGAACCGACCCAATATCGTTGATTTCGCTTTTGACCATGACTTTTGCAAGAGGCTCGAAAATTAAGATTTTTATCACCCCGGAGAGGTTCAGGGCGGCAATTATCCTTTTTCCCACATCCGACCTTTGGTTTCATTCTTGAACCTGTCCACTCCATTCATTTTGGAGTAAAAAACATGGCGGAACGCATGGCGGAAGAAAGGGCGGCGGAATTCCAATTCCCGGAGACCGACGAGACGGAGCACCGCCGGCAGCTCTTCCTGTTCGACCAGATCGCCACCATCACCGCCCACACCCTGGACTTGCAGGAGATTATCGACGCAGTCCTGGCCGCGGTGCTGGACTTTTTCCAGATTGACTCGGGTCTGCTGCTGTTATGGGACCGGGACAAGCAGCGCTTGATGTACGCTGCGTCCCGGGGATTTCCCGCCGCCTATCTGGACGAGATTTCCCGGGGCCGCCTGGAAAGCCTGGTGGGGCCCAACCTCTTCAGCGTCAACCGTCCCATCCTCATCCGGGACATCCATAAGGACCCCCGGCTCCTGTCCAGCGATTTCACCCAACTCATCCAGCAGGAGAAACGCCTCGGCGCGGTGGTGAGCATTCCTTTGAAATACCGGGAAGAGCTCATCGGGTTCCTCAATCTGGCCGCGGCCCATGACCAGCCCTTTCGCAGGGTTCGCCAGTATTTCCTGTCCATCCTGGGGAATCAGATCGCCCTGGCCATCGAAAACGCCCGCCTCTACCACGAGCTGCGCCAATCCGAGAAGCGCTACCGGCGAATTTTTGAAGGCTCCAAGGACATGATCTTCGTCACCGACGCCCAGGGCCGGCTGCTGGATTTGAACCCCGCGGGGGTGGAACTGTTGAAATTCCCCAGCAAGGAGGAGGCCCTGGCCCCATCCCACTTCCGGGAGATCTTCCAGAATGCCCGGGAGTGGGACCGCTTTCGGTACCTGGCGGAAGTGCGCGGCTTTGTCCGGGACATGGAGTTGACCCTGGTCACCCAGGGCGACAAGAGCGTCCCGGTGCTGCTCTCGGGGATCGCCCGCCTGGACCAGGAGGGCCGGGTGGCGGGTTATGAAGGCATCGTCAAAGACATCACCGAGCGCAAGCAAAGCGAGTGGGACATTCTCCGGGAGAAACAGACCACCGAGGGCATCCTGCAAGGGCTGCCGGTGCCCACCTTCATAATCGGCCGGGACCACCGCATCACTTACTGGAACAAGGCCTGTGAAGAGCTCACCGGCTATTCCCGGGAAGAGGCGGTGGGCACTTACCGCCACTTTCAGCCTTTTTACTTCCAGGGCCGCCCCAGCCTGGCCTCCCTGGTGGTGGATCAAAACATCAAGGCCCTGGGAAAGTACTTCGGGGATAAACAATTGAAACCTTCCCCTAATCTTCCGGGCGCTTACGAGGCTTACGAGCATCTGCCCAATTTCCGGGGCGGGGAAGAACGGTACTTTTTCCACACCGCCTCCCCCATTTACGATGAAGGCGGCCGCATCCAGGGGGCGGTGCAGGTCATCCTGGACATCACCGAAAGAGAATGCCTGGCCCGGGAACTCCTGGATTCGGAAAAAAAATACCGCCACCTGGTGGAGTCTTCCCTGGAAGGCATTGCCTTGCACCGCAAAATGAAGCTGCTCTATGTCAATCAGGCTTGCCTGGAAATGTTCCATTATCAGGATTCCGAGGCAATGCTGGGGCGGTCGCTGCTCAAGTTTATAGACCCTGTTTACCATCAGGCCGTATCCCGCTGGCTGGCCCAGCTTCAGCGGGACGCCCCCCGGCCCCGCATTTTTGAAATGAAAGGGGTCAGAAAAGACGGCGGCCGGTTCGATCTGGAGGTGGTGTCTTTCCCCACTACCTACGAGGGGAAACCTGCCATCCAGACTCATATCCGGGATATCACCCACAAGAAACAACTGGAAGAGCATCTGACCCGCACGGAGAAGCTGGCGGCCGTGGGCCAGTTGGCCGCAGGTTTGGCCCATGAGATCAACAATCCCCTGGGCGGCATCCTGGTATATAGCTACCTGCTGCTGGAAGACCTGAATCTTTACCGGCCGGAGCGCACCCAGGTGGAAAAGATCGTGCGGGAGGCCACCCGCTGCAAGGAAATCGTTCAGGGTCTGTTGGAATTTTCCCGGCACATGCCCTCCAAAATGGCGCCGCTGAACATCAATGCCGTCCTGGAGGAGGTCTTTTCCCTCCTGGAAGACCACCTCCTTTTTCAAAATATCCGACTTAACAAGAATTTTAAGGCCAACCTGCCCCCTATTCGGGGGGACAAAAGCAAACTGGAACAGGTTTTTATCAACCTGATGATGAACTCCGGAGAGGCCATGAAAGGTGAGGGGAGACTCACCGTCGCCACTGCCATAGCCCAAAGAAGCGACCTCCTGCTCATCCGCTTTACCGATACGGGTCCGGGCATCCCGGAGGGCCTATTAAGCCGCCTTTTTGACCCGTTCTTTACCACCAAAGAGGTGGGTAAAGGCGTGGGACTGGGGCTGTCCGTGAGCTACGGCATCATTCAAAAACACCTGGGGCGCATCTACGTGGAGCGGACCGGCCCCAAGGGCTCCACCTTCGTGGTCGAACTGCCGGTCTACCGGGAAATGGATAAAATTAAAGAGGAAGGAAAGCCTTAAGATAAAAGCACAAGGATTAAGTATCGGTTTTTACTTAAAATTATTGCCGCAAATAAATTATCGGCCCTTTCTGGGATTATCTCTCTGTAATCTTTAAATATTTCCCCACAAATATTTTCTATTCCTGGGGACGCAAAAATAATTGACAAATCTTCCAGGGGTATGATAGGAAGGCACATGTGAAAAGATTCATTTGCTCCGGGGGATTTGGTCTGAGAGGCCAGCCAGATTGAAAGAAGATACCAAGAAGTTTTTGAAAGAGTTGTTGTCCGGGGGATATAAAGCCAGCACCATCGGCATGTCCCTGGTTCTGGCTATCTTTATCGGCGCTTTTTTTGGGTACTTGCTGGACAACTATTTCGGCACCAGCTATTTTTTTAAGATCGTGGGCCTGATCGTGGGAATCATTGCCGGTTTTCGCAACGTATATATAATTGGCAAAAAGTACAAGTGAGGGGCGGGCAATTGGATTTGACCTCCCCTCGCCATTTGAAGATCGCCTGCTGGGCGGTCCTGAGTCTGCTGGTGGCGGCCGGCTACCTCTGGCAGGGCCGGGAGTTCGCCCTGGGAATTCTGGTGGGCGGCCTGGTGGCGGTGATCAACTTTCACCTGCTGCACCGCACCCTGAAAGAGACCCTGGGACGCCTGGGTCAGGTAGAGCAGGAGGATATGGCCGGCAGGGCCAAGGCCTTTTTTGCGGCCCGCCAACTGCTCAGGTTTTTCGTGCTGTTAGCCATAATTTTTCTGTTAGTTCATCACGGCTGGGTTAATATTTTCGGGTTGCTGGTGGGGTTGTCCACCGTGGTCGCGACCCTGATCCTGGCCGGGGTGAGCGCCATATTCAAGCTAAAGAACAAGGAGGCCAACCACACTCATGGAACATCCCATTCTGTTACTTGACCTGATCCAGGCGAAGTTCCATCTGCACATCCCGCCCCACGTCACTTATGCCTGGCTGATCATGCTGTTACTGCTGGGGCTGGGGCTGATGGCCAGCCGGCGCGTCTCCCTGGTGCCCGCGGGGGCCCAGAACGTCTTTGAACTAATTATCAGCGGCCTGGAAGAGTTCATGGTGGACATCACCGGGGAAGAAGGCCGGGCCTTTTTCCCATATATCGGGACCGCCTTCCTGTTCATACTGAGCTGCAACCTCATGGGCCTGATCCCAGGATTTTATTCGCCCACGGCCAACATCAACACCACCCTGGCCCTGGCCCTGTGCACCTTTGTGTACACCCATTATCTGGGAGTCAAACACCACGGGATAAAGTACATCAAGCACTTTCTGGGACCCATCCCGGCCTTGGCGCCTTTGTTCTTCCCCATCGAAGTCGTGGGCCACATCGCCCGGGTGCTCTCCCTGACGCTTCGTCTCTTCGGCAACATCATGGGGGAAGACCTGGTGCTCATCATCCTCATCTTCCTGGCCGGGACGTTTTTGGCGCCGCTGCCCATGATGTTTTTGGCGGTGTTCACCAGCCTGGTGCAGGCCTTTATTTTTACCCTGCTGTCCATGATGTACTTCGCCGGGTCCATGGAGCACGCCCACTAATTTCGGAAGAAGGCCAATCTTCATATATTCAACCATTCTTTAAGGAGGTTTTTGCCAATGGTAAGAAAATCTGTGGTAGCCGGACTGAGCCTGTTGATTTCCATGCTGTGGGCTTCCCTGGCCATGGCCCAGCAAGCCCCGGCGGCGAGCGCCGCCGGGCTGGGCAGCTTTTTCAGCTACGCGGTCATCGCCGCGGGTTTCGGCATGGGCATCGCCGCGTTCGGCACCGGCATCGGCCAGGGCTTGGCGATTAAGAGCTCGGTGGAAGGCATTGCCCGCAACCCTGAGGCTTCCGGCAAAATTACCGTGACCATGCTCATCGGTCTGGCCATGATTGAGTCCCTGGCCATTTACGCCTTGGTTGTAGCGCTCATCATCCTCTATGCGTACCCGATGACCAAGCCCATCGCCGCGGCCCTGGGCTTCAAAATCTAACCAGTTAATAAAAGGGGGGGTGAATTTTCACCCCCCCTTTTCAGCCTGGGTTTTGTGCAAATCACCACTTTCCATTGACTTAGTCAGCGGCTAACCATGCGACATATAATGAAATTCTCCAAAATTCCCACCGCCACTATTACTCGCTTGTCCATTTATTCCAGGTACTTGGAGGCTTTGGCCCAGGAGGGGGTCAAGATCATCGCCTCAGATAAGCTGGCCCAGAAGTGCGGCATCAACCCGGCGCAGATCCGCAAGGATCTGGCCTACTTCGGAGAATTCGGCATCCGGGGCGTAGGTTATTTTGTCAAAGAACTGCTCTTCGAAATCAAACGCATCCTGGGTCTCAACAAGGCCTGGAAAATGGCCCTCATCGGCATCGGCAACCTGGGCTCGGCCCTGCTGGCGCACCAGAACTTCGTGCGCCAGGGATATGAGTTTGTCGCGGTCTTTGACATCGACCCGGCCAAAGTGGGGCGGAGGCTCCCCAGCGGCCAGGTCATTCATCATATTGACGAACTGGAGCAGGTGGTGAAGGAAAAGGGAGTGGAAATCGGGGTCATCGCCACTCCAGCGGGCAAGGCCCAGATGGCCGCCCTGCGCCTCATTGCCAGCGGGGTGAAAGCCATCCTCAATTTCGCCCCCATCCAGCTCCAGCTCCCCGAAGGCATGGCCGTGGAAAATGTGGACTTCACCGTGAAGTTGGACAACTTAGCTTACAACCTCACCATGGCCGAGGCTTAAAGGCGGTTTTCGGTTTTCGGTTTTCGGTAAAATCTGTCGGGTGCGCACCGCGCACCATTTGAAGGCTGGGGAAGATCTTAATAAGTTAAGGTAAAAATCAGGAACAAGAAATCGCACGAGGGGTGGGCCTGGCCCACCATTTACATATAGGTGGGCTTCGCGCCCACCATTTTTATTTGGTTCTCAGGAGGCCGGACCCATCAAACCGAGAGGAATAATACCGTTTTCGGTTTTCGGTCTTCGGTTTTCGGTTAAAATAAATAAGATTTATCAATAAGTTACAGGTTGAGTTTGTTGCACCTGAAAGCG
>VGSO01000195.1 GCA_016874945.1 Deltaproteobacteria bacterium | reverse complement strand
ATGCCCTGGGGATATAACAACCGGAGCAGCGCACCCCGGATGACTAACCGGTCAAACCCCGAAAGAGAACCCATGACATCTTGCTCATATTTTTGTATAAAGGATTTCACGGCGTTTTCCTTTCTGTCGGCAAGTTTCTGGATCGCAAAACCGAAACATACAACAAGAGGAAAACGCCCGCAATTTTTTACTTTGGTTGCGGCCTCAAGGCCGCGCTGTGCCACCAAGAACTTTTCATCATTTATGGGTGAGCCGAAGGTTCATGAGCGACCATTCCCTGAAACCTAAAACCTAAAACCTGCCTTCCTGGGCCAGGCGCCGCGCCGTGCGGGTGATGAAACGGGCCGTATCCGGCGGTTCTTGCAGCAAAGCCAGGGTGTCCTGAAAGAGCTGGCGGTTCAAATCTTTTTCCCCTCCCTCACTGCTGAGAAGCTCCAAGACCGCCTGGGCAATCTCCGGCTCGGTTTCCAGTTCCGCCAGGATCCGCCGGGCCGGCTCCAGGCCTGCCTGGTGGAGGAGCACTGCCGCCATGACGACCTTGGGGTCGCCGCCCTCGGACTTGAGCAGGTCCTGGGCGAACAGGACGCCCCTTTCGGTTATTTCCCAGGCTCCGGGCCGGTCCGCCAGGGCCGCCTGCACCTTTTCCCCCAGGAGCTCTTTGAACATCAGGGTGGCTTTTTTTTCTTTCATGAGTTCCGGGACGCACTTTTCCGCGTACTGGCACCATTCGGCGCAGCCCAGCTCGATCTTGGGATTGTAAAACAGGTGGCCGCACCAGGAGCAGCGGCGCCGGGCGTCGTCCTTGAAAAACTCGATTTCCGCGCCGCACTTGGGGCACTCGGCGGTGAAAATGTCACCCGGCTTCCAGAAGCGGGTATCCTGTCCGGGGCATTTGACCTGTTCCATGGTTTGACCCTTCATTTCCCCTTGATTTTTTGCTGCTGCAAGAGATCTCCGGCAGTGCTTAGGGTGCAGATGGT
The DNA here is from genome assembly GCA_016874945.1 of Deltaproteobacteria bacterium. Taxonomy (GTDB): domain Bacteria; phylum Desulfobacterota; class Desulfobaccia; order Desulfobaccales; family 0-14-0-80-60-11; genus VGSO01. The sequence goes on along the minus strand of VGSO01000195.1, from coordinate 4,814 downwards.
GATGGGCGGGGTCTTGCCGGAGGCTTCCAGGGCCTGGCGCACGATCTGCACCAACCCGAAGCAGCAGGGGACCTCTAGGTTGACGATGGTGATCTCCTGGATGTCATTTTCCTGGAGGATGGCGGCCAGCTTGGCCACGTGGTCCTCCATGTTTTCAAACTTGGGACAGCCGCACACCAGGGCCTTACCTGCCAAATATTTAGCATGAAAATCGCCCGCGGCAAAGGCGGCGCAGTCCGCGGCCACCAGCAACCGGGCGTCCTGGAAGAAGGGAGCCTTGGGGGCCACCAACCGGAGTTTGATGGGCCAGTGGGCCAGGGCCGACGGCGCCTCCATGGCCGGGGCCGCGCCTTCCCGGGGGAACTGGCGCATGCGGCTGCCGGGGCAGACGAAGGCTTCGGACTCCGGGGCCGGAGCCGGCGGGGGCTCCGCGGCCGGGGGATGTCCATGGCCGGAAGCCGCCGCGGCCCAGGGGGCGGGGCCCACGAATTCCTCCGCTTCCCGATCTTCGATGGTCAACGCGCCCTGGGGGCATTCTCCCAAACAGGCGCCCAGGCCGTCGCAAAACTTATCTTCCACCAGCACCGCCTTGCCGTCCACGATCTGGATGGCCCCTTCGGCGCAAGACGGCACACACACGCCGCAGCCGTCGCACTTTTCCTGATCAATGCTCACAATTTGACGCTTAGCCATGATTTTAGTCCTTTAGCTTTCGACTTTCAGCTATCAGCCTTCAGCTTGTTAATTCATCCGGATGAACCGGCGGCTGACGGCTGCTTTTAATTATAAGATAACTCGGAAAAATCAGGGTTCTATGACCTAAGTCAAGGGGGGGATTTTTTCAGTGAGCTGTGAGCAGTGAGCAGTGAGCGGTTAGCTGAAAGCTGACCGCTGACAGCTTTATCCAATCGCGCCGACAAGCTTAGAAGGAGGCCGGCAAATAGCAATAAGGCATAAAAGTGAAAACCGGCCCAGATGAACCAGTCCCAGGGGTGGTTCATCTGGGCCGAGGTGATTAACAGGTGGGGGACGGTGCTAAAAATCCAGGCCAGAGAAATAATAACTTTGTCCCAGGGCGTGGAGGAAACACTTTCCGAAACCCGCCAGGACACCAGCAACGGTATGGCCAGAGCCGGGAAATAGTACATCCAGCCCAGGGGAGAAATGAGAAGCATGGCCACAATGGACAGGGAGAACCCTAGATCGAACCGGGCGAGAGGATTTTCCCGGCGCCGGGGCCAGGAAAGCCAGATGACGCCCAACATCAGTAAGGAAGAGCATATTACCGAGAGAGCCCGGGATAGTTGGGGCAGGGCCCATAACGGCATATTATTGGACCCTCCGAAAATGCGGGTAAAAAAGCCCGTGAAAGAGGCATTCCGACTGTCGGCATGCCAGGTGACGCCACCCAATACCTTCAGATAGTCAAGATATGAGTCTATCCCGCAAATAAGCCAGCCGAGGAGATTGCAAACCATTACGGCGGCCAGCGACCAAAGGAGCAGCCGCCAACGCCGCCGCACCGCAAAAAATATGAGGAAGATCCCCATAAAAATCTTCAGGCTCACCGCCAGTCCTAATAATATTCCGGCGATATGGTCCTCCCCCCGTTTGGCGGTTTTCCAGACAATAGCCAGCATTAGCACCAGGAACAGGGAAAACTGGCCGGAAGCCACAGTCACCCAGGTGGGAAAATACATTAATAAGAGGATCCAGGAATTTATCAGTGATGCAGGTTCATAGTCTTTTTTCCAAGTCTCGGCGTAAATCAGACTGAATCCCCACATGCCGGCGGCCAGGGAGAGTAACGACCAAATCCAGAAAGCGGCGGGATAATTGAGCAACGCCAGGGGCGATAGGAGCAAGGCGGTGAAGGGCGAATTTAAATTGGGGTTTAATTTATCGGTGGACCGCCCTTCTTCCCGGGGGATTTCAACCGGGCGCGGGAGGGAACTGGGGAATACGGGGGCATAGATGCTTTTTCCCTCCAGGAGAAACTTCCCGGCCATATAGAATTTGGCAAAATCACTCCCCTGGGGGGTATGAGAAATGAGAAAAACTGTTAATGGTGACCAGATAAATCGCCAACAGCAGGCCGACCATTAAGGTTAAGAGAATATATGATTTGGGGCGGGCTGCCATTTTAAATACGGTTTTCGGTTTTCGGTTTTCGGTGGGAGAATAATAGCCATCAATGGGGTCGCAATATAAATTTAATCGGTTTTAATCCACAAAATAGCTGTGGCAGGCCAGGTCCAAATTCTCCCGGGTGAGGGCGGGGGGCAGCTGATTAAACCGGCAGTAGTCCAGAATCTGTTCCAGCAGATCCCGGGGCTGGCAGGCATTGAGACTGCGTCGGCCGCAGTCAAAATAGTCCCCCAGCAGGTATTCCACCACGTCCGGGTCGTAGGCCACGCCGTGGTTAGCGCACACCAACCGGAAAATTTCTTGAAACTGCCCCCGGGTGACGTGATCCACCTTCACTTTGGCCCGGATGCGGCGGAAAAAGGCTTCATCCATCAGGGCCGCCGGCTCCAGGTTGGTGGCGAAGACCAAGAAAACCTCAAAGGGGATGGTGAACTTTTGACCGGTGTGCAGGCGCAGAAAATCCTTGCGATTCTCCAGGGTAATGATCCAGCGGTTGAGGAGCTCCTGGGGGCGGATCTGCTGGCGGCCGAAGTCATCCACCAAGAACAAGCCGTTATTAGCCTTGAGCTGCAGAGGGGCCTCATAATACTTAAGGCTGGGATTGAAGGCCAAATCCAGCATGGCTAAAGTGAGTTCCCCGCCCACCACCACCACGGGCCGGCGGCAGGCCACCCAACGGCGGTCCCTTAGGTCGGGACCGGCCGTAACCTTTTCCTGACGCCGGTGGGTGATTTCGTCAAAGACTCGGATGACACTGCCTTCCACGAATATGGCATAAGGCACCAGGATAGGATCATCCCAAATCTCCCCCAGTCTCAGGGCAATGGAGGTCTTGCCGTTTCCCGGGGGGCCGTAAAGAAACAGGGGTTTGCCGCTCACCACCGCGGGGCCTAACTGTTCCACCAATCCCGGATCCACCACCAGTCCCCCAAAAGCCCCGCGGAGCCGCTCCGGAGTAACGGTCGCCTGGCTCATACCCTGGCGGGCCACCTGCTGCCAATAGTCCTCCAGGTTGACCGGGGCCGGCCCCACATAGGCGTCATATTCCAGGAGTTGGGCCGCCCGATGTTTGCCGGAGTCCGTAAGAGAATAGCGATGGTTCAGGGCCAGGGGGCTGACCTTGGGTTTTAAGGGATCGGGCCCCCGCGCCTCCATGTAGCGCTCCTGGCGCAGGTATTCCACCAACCGGGTAAGGATGGTGGTGGACAGCTTCAGGCGCTCCCCCAGGTCGGCCAGGGTGAAGAATTCCATATAGAAACAGTGCTTTAAGGCAAGGTTGGCCAGAAATCCCGCAGGCAAGCCCAACTCTTCCAGGGATTGGGGCAAGGGCCGGGAAAGGTGGTTCACGGCCGGGTCTTCACCTTCCCGGGCCGGCGCCGGGGACTCGTTGAACATGGGTTAACCCCCTCTCCTTAGACAAATCGAATCAGCGGCCAAAAACTTTAATCCGTCGCCCAGGGGCAATGGAGCCAGCCAGGCCGCCACGGGCAACGCCTTTCGGCCTGATGGTCCGGAATACCAAGAAATGGAGCCGTGAAGAGGGAGCGGTGGATTTCATTCTTAAAACCAAAAATAATTTATTTTAAGTAATCGGAAATAATGCCGATAAACCATTCAGATGTGGAGGCCACCGCTTGGCATAAGGCCGGGACTGACGCCAATTGACAATATCAAGCAAGTGGCGATTTAGTCACAGGCTTGGCTAGAGGGTGGGATTAGCAAAGGAACTTAATAAGCAAGGAGAAGGAAAAATGAAAGAGATGCTCGCCCAGGTCATGACTTTTGTAAAGGATGAGGAAGGGGCCACCGCGGTGGAATACGGCATCATGGTCGCGGCCATCGCCGCGGTGATCATTGCCGTGGTGGTTTCCATCGGCGGCAAGATCAACACCGCGTTCAACAAAGTGGACGCCAACATCCCCACTTAATGAAGGATTGCGGCAGAGGGGGAGGGCATTCCGGGTCCTCCCCTGCTGTTGACACAGTAGGGCATGGCAAGCCCCATGAGATTATGAAGAGATGGAAGGACTCCCGGGGCGGGGCGATTGTCGAGTTTGCCCTAGTCCTGCCGCTGTTTTTAGTTCTCCTCTTCGGGGTGTTGGAATTCGGCTTGATCATTTATTACAAAGGGCTGATCACCCATGCCAGCCGGGAAGGGGCCCGGAGGGGGGCGACTTACAGCACGCCCAAACACAGCAACACGGACATCCAGACCTGGGTCCAGAATTACCTGACCAATCAGGGGATTAAGGCTCCCTTCACGGTGACGGCCTCCGGGGCGGGGGGGGACACGGGGACTCTCTTGACCGTCAGGGTGGATTTGACTTACCAGTTCCTGGTTCTGCCCCAGTTGATGGGGGGCCTGGCTCCCAGTCCCACGCTGACGGCAGAAACGGTAATGCGATTGGAGTGAGGTGACGGTATGCGCGGTTTACCCACCTGGGTCTGGTTAGTACTGGCCACCGCCTCGGGGCTGGGAGCCACTTACGTGGGCCTAGGCTGGTTCACCAGCCCTCCTCCATCCCCGGAAACCAAGGCTCTGGTGGTGGTGGCGGCCCAAAATTTGGAGCCGGGCGCGGGGTTGGACGGCCCCGTTTTGCGGGTGGAGAGGCGGGAGGTCCGGCCGGAAGGCGCGTTTGCCCGGAAAGAGGAGTTGCAGCCCTTTG
>VGSO01000194.1 GCA_016874945.1 Deltaproteobacteria bacterium | reverse complement strand
ATGGACTTATAAAAATGCTCCCGTTGCATGGTCTGGATCGTTTCGACGATCTCAGAGCGTCCAAATCCCGGGGCGGCGGCGCTTCTTAGCGCGGTGCCGGTGACCGCCAGCTTCTCCACGCGGCTGAACGCAGCCTTGAATGCCTTCAGATCGTAGGTAGGTTGGTGCTTCTCCGTCATAATTTACCCACCAACATTTTACACCTTTATGGTGTATTATCAAGTTGCTTCTTATGGATTTATCGAAACCTGAAGGAAATCAGGCACCCATCCTGGCCTGTCCCGGCCAGGAGCACACAGCCAATTGAATGGCCACTATTTCCTCAATACCGTTGCTTTTAATCGCCGTGCCTCCTCTGGCAAAAATAAATGCCGATCAATGCCGGCATCTGAAAGCATCATCATATCCTCATCCCAAACCAGAGACCGCGGCTCCATGGGTTGGGGAAAAAAATGAGGGCTTTACTTATAGGGTCAAGCTGGAATGGTCAAAAACTTTGCGGTTTTCTCCCTACCAAAACCACGTTTCATTATTCAAATCATATCGATAATCGATTGAATTTATTAAGAAGTTTTCATGGTAGCAAGCTGAGCTTGAACTATGCCCCCAGCCACGAGTAGTGGTTCGGGGCATACGGAAAGGCGGAAAATGAAAAGGCAGGGCAAATTCCCTGCCTGTCTGTTGGGCAACTTGCGGCGGTGTTCAGTTGCTCTCAGCAGTTTCCCCCAGTCTTATACGATGATTTAAGGCATTCGCTCTCAAGCCGCAACATGTCCTTTTTTCTTGGGGACCAACCGAAGTTCCAGTCTGCACCCCAAGGCCTTGGCGTATTTTTGCAAAGTGCTCAGGGTCGGGGATGGTTTCTTCTTCCCGCCGGAGGATTCCAGGCGGGCGATGGCCGGCGGCTTAGTGCCCATCAGCTTGGCCACCTCCTCCTGGGTCAGGCCGGCCTTTTGGCGCGCCTCCACCAAGGCGTCAAAAACGGAGAACTCCTCTTCCAAGGCATCATATTCCGCCTTGAACTCCGGGTCCTTCATCCAGTCGGCCATCATTTCTTCATGCATTTTCATCCCAGACCTCCTTCAGTCGACGCCGGGCGGTGTCCAATTCTCTCTTTGGTGTCCTGTCGGTTTTTTTCACAAACCCATGGAGAATTACGATTTCTTCAGATTTGGCGACAAAAAAGATTCGGGCGATACCTTCTTTGCCGATGGCCCGAATCTCATTAAGTCCCTTCCCTAACGGCCGCACATAGGGCATTCCCAGATGAGGGCCGTATTTCAACATCCGCTCAGTGATCCTGGCGTAATAGGCCCGGAGGCTCACCGGGAGACCGTCTACCCACTGCCGGACGGCTTCACTGTAATAGACGATCTTCCTGGACATAGGTTTTATTAACATATCTGTTAACATTCGTCAAGCCAGCCTCTATTTAACCGCACAAGGGATTTTGATTAACCCCCTCATACCCCGGGGCCGGGGGCCCCAGGGCGGAGAGGATTTCGTCGGCTTCCGGGGTCCACCACCAGGTGGCCGCGGCGCCCCCCGGGGTGATCTCCAATTCGATTTCAATGGGCCTTGATTCTGGCATTGTCCTTCACCTCCGTCCGGAAATACTCCGGCTTATTCTTGCGCTCCGTCACCACGCCCAGGGCTTTTTCGAAATGGCCCATGGCCTCGTCGCAGCTCTTGCCCTGGAAGCCCTTGCCTTCCATACTGACCTGCCCGTCAGACAGAAAGTCGATGATGAATTCGGCCATACCTAACCTCCTCAAAACTGCGGCGTCCTCTGGTCTTTTAACGCTCTTTTCGCCGCCGCTTTCGTGGGAAAATATTTCAAGAGGCACTTGCCGGCCTCTACTTTGCACCGGGCCCCAAATGCCTTCTTGCCGTTAATGTCCTTGGCGATAGTAATGAGATCACCATGCTTGGTTTTTTCCAGGATGGCCTCTGACATGATCAATTCCGGCTTAAACATAGCTTACCTCCTGAGCACCAGCCGGATGCGGCCGTCGTCGAGTTTCTGTTCGCTGACCCGGTACCCGCGCTTTTTGGCTTCCGTCCGGGCTTTCTCTATGCCATAGGCCTGCTTGAGCTTGCCCTGCCACTCCGTGCCATAGTTGTTGCCGGTAGGAGATTGGTCAAATTCCGAGATCCAGACCCGGTAAGTGCCGTCTGATTGGCGCTCAAACCCGATATCATTGGCCGCCGGGCCGACGTGTTGACGCCGGATGATGACGTGGGCTTTCTGGGGCCGCACATCCCCTTTGTATCCATAAAGGGATTTGGCTTCCTGATGGACCTCCACCTTGCCCCGAAACCCCAACCGACCGAGGGCGGCCACCAGAGCCGCCCCGTCCCTGAACTCAACTTGAACTTCGCTGTAGTGGCTCATGGACCTGACCTCCTTAACTGCAAAGGGCATCCCTGTGAAAACCCCGCAAGATTTTGATTTCATGATGAAAGCCCGAGTCGAAAATCTCGGAGAGGCATTTTGCCATGTCCCCACTGTGGAGGGCTATGGCCCTCTTTTCCAAAACCTTCCACTTCCATTTGGGGAGGCTGAGTTCAACCTGCTGAGCCTCGTATCGAGAAGTCTCCGCATTGATTTCTACCAGCATCATACCTGCACCCTCCTCTTGCCCCTGACTTCCTCTCCCACCGCCTTGCTGGCCGGGATGGTCCGGGCCCGGGCCCATTCCCGCAAGGTATCCATCTGCGCTTTCTGGCTCCGGGAGATGGGGATAACGAACCGGACTGCGGCCTCAAGGTCGCCGCCGTTGTACGCGGCTTCGATGACTACCTGCCGGATTTCGGCGCCGCTGTAACCGTCCAGGTCCGGTATTTTGACCCGGCCGTCACTCTCGGCCATGATGGTTCCCAGGGTTTTACCCATGAACTGCTTGAGGTAGATATCCAGGATGTCCAGTTGCTCCCGGGGGCCGGGATTGTCGACAAACCACAGACAATCCCAGCGGCCCATGCGGGTATATTCCGGGGGCAACTTTTCGTATGAGTTGCACGTGGCGATGACGAAAACTTCAGAAGTGTGGTCGTTCAGCCATTGAAGGAAGGTGCCGCCCACTCGTTGGGTGGTGCCCCCATCGGTGGAGGAACCGCCCACCCCGGCCAGACCTTTCTCCAGCTCGTCAATGAATAAAATCGCCGGCGCCATGGCATCCACCACCTTCAAGGCCTCCCGCATCTTGGCTTCGCTCTCGCCCACCAGAGACCCAAACACCCGGCCCATGTCCAGGGACAAGACCGGCCAGCCGACTTCGTTCCCCAGGGCCTTGGCAAAATGGGATTTGCCGGTTCCGGGGACCCCCAGGAGCAGGATGCCCCGGAAAGGCAGCCCCGGCCGCCGGTTCTTGAACCGGTTCAGCGTCCACTCCTTCAAGTTCTCCAGGCCCCCCAGGGTGGCAAAGGTCTCGGTAAACTGGGAGAACTGCAGGGAAGCCGATTTCTCCACCATTTGAGCTTTCAGGGTACAGATGGTGTGGGGATCGAAGCGTTTCTGCCGCACCAGGGCCAGAGCCAGGGCATTCTCTCCCTCTTCCCACGTCAACCCCTGGGCCGCATCCAGGACCGCCGCCTCATCCTCCGGCTCGATCCCGGTGCTCTCCACCAGGCCGGCCAGGATGGTCTTTAGCTCTTCCCTGGTGGGCAGGGGGAAGTCCAACACCACCACCTCGCGCTCCAGTTCCAGGGGCAGCTTGGCGTCCGGGGAGACGATCACCAGGGTGATGCCCTTGGTTTTGTAAATGGGCAGGTTGTTCTGGATTGCCTGGATAACCGGCGGCTCATTCAGCCAGAAGTGGAAATTGCGGAGAAACCATACCGCTTTTTCCGTTCCTTTGGCCGCCACATTGGGCAGGTCAAAGGGGTCGCACTCCTGCCACTCCGCGCCGTTGCCAAGCTGCCGGAAGCCCCGGACCACGTCCCACTGGTAGGGCTTCCGGCCGATCGCCTGTTGGCAGGCTGCGCCGATGAACCGTTCCGGCTCATGCGTCCTGACCAGCAAGACCGGGTAGCCGGACTTAAGATAGTCTTGAATCATTGGTCACCTCCAGAAAGTAAAAAAGCCGCCCCAAGGCGGCTAAAAGGTTTGTTAAATGAGATATTCAGTTTTATTCAGGGGTAAGCTTACACCTCTGGGGTAAAATTCTTAAGGCGACTCCCCCTTGGTTTTCCTACTCCGGGCAAGGGAAAAGTTTCTTGATGGCCGCAACAAATGACCGAGCCACGGCAATGGCTCTGGCTGCGTCTTCTTGGGGCACATGCCGGGTATCGCCATAATCACCGATGCTGCGCAGTTCAAAAAGCCAGTTCAGATTTTTGCCGTGCTCTTTATCCAGCTTGCCGGTTTTGACGAGGAACTTGTGAACGGCAGCGATGACGCCGCTGTGTTTCTGGTATTCCCGGCCCTCGCTTAACAAAGCCGCGGTGGCGGCATAGAAGGTGGCGTAATAGGCCCGGGCCGCAGCAAAATCCCTATGCCCGGCTTCATAGAGCAATTGGGCCGCCCGGATGGATTCCTCCGCCCGCTCCAGGTTGGCCGTAACTTCCGGTTCAAAAAGCGGCAGGTTCACAGCTGTACCCCTTCCCGCCGGGCCCGGCGATAGAATTGTAAAATACCGGATTTGAAGTCTTGCACTGCTGCCGGCTTGACGGAAATCAACCGGTCCGCTTCCAATTGCAACGGGTAGAGCAACTCGGCCAGGCTCCAGATTTCCTGGAAATAATCGAATGGCCCCTGGAGCAAGACCAGGAGATCGATGTCACTCCCCGCTTCGGCTTGGCCGCGCGCCTGGGAGCCGTATAAAATGAGACCGGCAAACCGATCCCCATAATGCTTCTCCAAAATCTCTTTGCACTTTTGGATTATCGGGTCCATTGGCCTTTCCTCCAAGGCAATTTTACTTCTAACATCGACTCGATTTCACTAATAATCTTGATAGAACTCCGGATTTACGCCTACCAAGAGGGCCGGGCAGTCGCTTTGAGAGAGTCGGTAATCATCCCTTGCCTTCTCTATTCCAAGGCCAGCAGCCTTTCCAGCCGCTGGAAAACTGCCTCGGACTCAATCCAGATGGTGAAGCCGTTGCCCTCTTTGTCCGACCCGGTGAGATATCCGACCCCAGGGCGCCCGCCCCGGTCATCACAGCCGCAGGGACAGGGACGACAGACCTGCAACAGCCGGTCTTTTTCGCCAAGCCAAGTGAATTCTTTGCTTTTCATCACCCTCTCCTCTTATTCTTTTTGCCGTGGGCATTTTCAATCCACCGGGCCATATCGGCCCAGGTGAGGGCGCCCACCAGTGGAGGGGCCTCGCCCCGCTCCAGGGCTACCCGGGTTCTCCGGGTCAGCTCCTGGGTGACTGGCCCCATGACCTCCGCTGCGGCCACGATGAGCTGCTCGGGAAACCTTGATTTCATGCCGCCCACCTCTCATTCTTCAAAGCCTCGATGGCATCCTCCAGGGTGTAGTCGCAGGACAGGCAAAATTCGTTTTGATCCGTCAGGGCCGTCTCGATCCGGGCCACCCAGGTCTCGTAGGACCGGTGGGCAATGCCGGGATGGTCCATCAGGACCTCCACCGCCTCGTCCAGCAGACCCAGCATCCGGGCCTTGATCCGCTCCAGTCTGTTAATAGCCTCTTGATTCTGGTTCATGGCTGCCTCCAATTTGATTAAGGTTTTTTACCCTTAAAGGAGGCGCGGCAAAAAAAGGGCGGGGGCCCGCAGGCCCCCATCAGGGTTTATGCCGCCAGTTCCCTGGGGGTAATCCCTTTGGCCTCGATCACC
>VGSO01000193.1 GCA_016874945.1 Deltaproteobacteria bacterium | reverse complement strand
CTGATTCCCTAATTAAATTAGCAGCATGAAGGAAAAATCTTGTTCAAAAAACCAGAAACTCGGATTCAGTAGCACAGGCTTTCCAGCCTGTGCCGTCCGGAACTTTTCCGAACAGGAATTAAGAAGATTAAAATCAGGCATATCCCTATTTACTTTAATATGTTTTCCAGGGCAGTTAAAGGAGGCGTCCCTTACGGGAGGCTTAGACTAAAAGGATGGTGATTAATCATGGCCAAAATACTTTACCTCTTGTTGGCAGTCATGTGGTTCATGGCAGGCGCCGCCGCATATGCACAGCAACAACCGGCAACCATGGAGAGCGGTCCTGTTGATGAGGTTAGGAAATACACCGGCATCATTAAAAACAACAGCGCATGTGAGGTTGCAGTGCCGTCGCTAAACAGCGGCGCCACCCTGACGGTTCCGGCTCATGGGTTTATCGAATACATCGTCTGGTCAAGCAGGTTTGAGATCATCGCATACCGGGGCGGCCAGCCGGTTTATTGTCAGAAGATAAACGCCAGTCCTGGTCAATACCCCTTTATGTGCAAGAATTATGATTTTATCGCGGAAATTATCAATGTTGACCCAGACCCCCAGTGTGTCCCGAAAAAAAGGATAATCAAGAGAACCAGAATTCCCCGGGAACCGAAAGCGGAAGGTTAGGGTTAACAGTCATTCATGAGCCTGCGGCTCACCCCTAAATAATGAAAAGTTATTGGCAGCACAGGCTTTCCAGCCTGTGCCGTCGGGAACTTTCACCGTGAAAAACTCCTGGGTGTGATGGCTTAGAAGCGCAAAGAAACCCCTGGGAAGTGGGCTAGTTAAAGCAACAATCGGAAGCAATTTTGTTGCTGAAAGCTGAAAGCTGTAAGCTACTTCAATCTCTCCAGATACCCCACTAGCTCCTCCAACTCCCCCGGGCGCACGTACGCGTAGCTGGGCATTTTGACTCCGGGACGGCGCCGCCGGGGGTGGGTGAGGCTTTCTTTAAGCGCCGGACGGGACAACCGGCTGCCGATCCCGTCCAGGTAGAACCCGCCGGCGGCCGCGGAGCCACCCAGGCCGTGGCAGGCCAGGCAGCCCAGCCGCCCTATCAGCTCCGGCCCGGAAAATTCCTGCTCCGAGGGAGAACTGCAAGCCAGTATAACTGCCAGCGCCGGTCCCACGAATCCAAGCCAGGACTTTTTCAGACTTCTTATGCTTCTAACTGAAAACCGAAAACTGGAAACTGAAAACTTAATCACGGTTTCCCCGCGCTCTCGGCGATCATCTTTTCAATTTGAGCCTTTTCCGGATGCTGGGGATTAAGCTCCAGGGCCTTTTTGAACCACGGCGCGGCCTTGCCCTTCTCCCCCTGGTAATAATAGGTGCTCCCCAAGTTGATCATGGCCACCCAAAACTTGGGGTCGATCTCCAGGGCTTTTTCAAATGCGGCGATTTCTTTGGCCCGGAGTTCCGGGTTGTTGAGCTGCAGATTTTTGAACCGGTAAGCCATGCCCAGAAGGTTGTAAGCCCCCACGGCCTTGGGATCCAGCTTCACCGCGTTCTCATAACTGGCAATGGCCTGGTCATATTCCTGCTTCTGAAAATGGGCCAGCCCTTGCTGCACGTATTTTTCCGCGTTATCCCCCCCGCCGCAGCCCGCCAGGGTCAAGATCATCATGATTGTCAGGATTGCCTTAAACATAAACCCTCCTCTATTACGAAAAGTTCCTTGCCCCGGATGGAAGAATGTGGGACAGCCGCCCCCGGCTGTCCCGCCACAGGCTGGAAAGCCTGTGCCGCCAATATTTTTCATGATTTATGGGTGAGCCGAAGGTTCATGAGTGACTGCCCTTAAAAGTTGCGGACTGCGCACCATAACCTTCTAAAATCAAAAATCTTCCAACCCGGAGCCGGCGATCAGCTCAAACAAATCCTCTGTCCATCGTTTGGGAGCCGCAGGCGTGCCCGGGGCCGTAATTGCCTGGCCTATTATCCCCCGGGCCGCCAGGATTGCTTTCACCTGGGATGCCGGAGCGGGCCGGCAAAGCCTAACGACCTTTAGGAGAAGCTGGCTGATTTCCAGCAACTCCTTACGCCCTTCCGGACCGTCCGCCGTCTCCTCGGGGTGAAGGCAGGACCGGACGGCCTTCTGCCAGAGACCCGGCAGAAGCGGCGCGCTGGCGGACACCACCCCCCAGCCTCCGGGCCGGGAAAGGAAATCGGCTTCATCACCCTCGTAAAAAACCAGTCCCGGCCGCTGGCCCGCGGCATGGTGATAGTTAAGAAACCGGCGCAGCTCTCCTTGGTAAATGAGCCCCGCCACTCCCGGCAAGGCCGCCAGTTTTTTGAACACCTGGGTCCGGATATTAAGGTGTTTGAACCGCAACCTCCGGCGGCGCACCACTTCCGGATAATTTAACAGGATCAGCGGCAGAGACACCGCCTGCAGCAAGTCCTGGCAAGCCTGGGGCAGTCCCCGGTTGCTGTGATACCACAAGGGCAGGTCCGCCAGAAACACGGGGCCGGCATAGTTGCGGCGGCGGCACTCCTCCTGGCAGGCCGCGGCCAGTTCCCAGGTTTGTTCCCGGCTCTGGCCGGTGATTCCCCAAAACAAGGGAGTCCGGCCGCCGATGGCTGCCAATGCCTGGGAGAGCAGATCCATCCTGGTCTCCCGGGCAAGGTCCAGGGCTTCGCCCGCCTGGGGACTCCCCACCAGCAGCGCGTCGGCCGCCGGCGCCACCCGCTCCACCAGGCGGCTGAAGCCTTCTCCATCCAGGCGTCCCTCCGAGGTCAAAGGCGTGACCAGGTCAATGATCAGCCCCTCCGGGGGCGGGGGGAACCGGATAGCGTCAGGCATGCCCAATTCTAACGGCAATGCCCGCCTCTCTGTCAAGGGAAATCAAACATATAATCAAGACCAGGAGATGAACCTGTAATACTTTATTCCTTTTCAAATGCTACAAATACAATTTGTAACTTTTTGGTATTCCAGGTTTTCCTAACCGAAAACCGAAAACCGAAAACGGTACAATTAATCTCTGGGTAGTGCGGGCCTCCACCCCACTCCAGGCGGACACCGATTCTCGGAAGGAATGGGGAGGAAGGGTTATTCGCCCCCAAAACGAAAAACCCAGCGGCGGCGTCCATTAAACTGGTTATATAATTATCTGTATTTTAAGGTATTATTTTAATCGACAAAAATGAAAGACCCCCAAAACGACCCCCAACACAATAAGTACCCCCGACAAAATAATTATTCTCTATTGGTGCGGTTTGTCCTGCCACTATATTATCGCCCTGCAATATCCGCCATGCCGGTAGTAACGCCCGGAAGCGTCCGGCAGCGGCGCGATGTGAGTGACGTCATGCTATATCACGCCGTTAAGACCGCCCGTGGCATTGCAAGCTTCATGGTCATAACCCACCACCCACCACGGAGCCCGGCAGACCCGGCACCGCCACTTGAAGCAGCCGTCCATGGACTCGCACCGTGGTTCCAGGTTGCAGCCCAGGTTATCGGCGCAGGGGAAACAGGAATACAACCCGGTGATGGTTTCAATTTTCTCAGCCGCTAAAGAGGTCATCGCCTTGCCTCCAATAGAAAAGGGGGCCCGAAGGCCCCCGGTTATGGTTTATGCCGCTCGTTCCAAGGGGGTGATTCCCCTTGCCTCAATCATCCGGCACATCGTTTCGCTGGCCCGATGGGACCGATCCCAGGTGCCCCACTTTGATCCAGGGGCTTCAATTTCCTCCTCATCCTCATGTTTATGCTTACGGTTGCGCCGCAGATACTCGGTCATGGCTCCCCTGACTACGTAGAACCGGTAAGAGGCCTCTGCCATCCGGGGGTCGCCCCCCCTCTCGATCAGACGGGTGACCGCATCCTGGATCATGTCTTCAGGTTCGGCCCAATGGGGCAACCGCCCCCCCAACTTCTTATAAAGCCACCAATTAGCAATCCGGTACGTGGAGATGCCCCCTTCTTTGGACCATTTTGAGTGAGAAAATTTCGCTTTCTTCCCCTTAGGGGGTTATGGTACATTCTGCCTGCCCGCCCGGAGGATAGGGCTCTGCTGGAGAGCAACCCGAGCGCCGGAGCGGGTGGATGACGGAGGGGCAGAGCCTGATGGGTTCTGCCTTTCTGCTTTCTGCCCCTCCAGATTCCCCCAAAGCGTTAAACTCCGGGGGTTCGGGGGCAGAGCATCAGAGCCGATTCTTATTGACCTTCCGATTCTTTGTATGATATGCATAAGATAATCTGAAGAACCTCTTTGTGCCCGAACGCAGCACGATTGCCTTAGGCCTCTCGACGATTCTGTCTTCCCATCTACGGGCGAGACGCATAACCAGGGTAACTCAAAATGAAAGTAATTAGCGGTATTGAAGTTCAACCTTTCAAGCGTGACCCCTGGCAGATCGCTTAAGTCCTATCTTTTTTTTCCCCAAGTCCACTAAGCCGTTCAAATTGTCATATTACTCAGTGCAATAAATAGTTCCCATTTATCTTCAATTAATGTAAACTAATATTCATGGAAAAGGTTGATGCTCGTTCACTTTCGCCGAAAGCCCAAGAGAGACTCCGTCAACTTGCCGTCCAAGCCGTATTGGATGGCAAAAAGCAAGTTGAAGCCGCCAAACTTTTTGGCGTAACCCGCCGAGCCGTTAGTAACTGGCTGAAAGCCTACCGTAAAGGCGGTATGCCGGCGCTCAAAGCCAAATCTAAAGGCCGCCCTAAAGGAGGATCATTAGAACCGTGGCAAGCGGCTCAAATTGCCAAAACGGTGATCGACCATTACCCGGAACAACTCAAGTCGCCTTTTTACCTTTGGACCCGAGAAGCCGTGGCCAATTTGATCAAGCGCAGGTTTGGCATCAAGGTGTCGTTGTCCTCAGCCGGTCGATATTTAAAACGCTGGGGTTTTACTCCGCAAAAACCGGTGCGCCGGGCCGTGGAACAGAATCCCCAAGAGGTTCGCAACTGGCTGGAAAAGGAATACCCCGCCATTCGTCAGCAAGCCAAAAGCGAAAAGGCTCAGATCTTTTGGGGTGACGAAATGGGTCTGCGCTCCGATCATGCGGTGGGCCGCTCCTATGGACTTCGTGGTCAAACGCCCGTGATCGTGGCGACGGGAAAGCGCTTCGGTTGTAACATGATTTCAGCCATTACGAACCAAGGCCGGTTAAACTTCATGGTCTTCAAAGGCCGGTTCATCGCCAAGGTTTTCCTGGAATTTCTCTACCGTTTGGTACGCCAAAGCAAGCGCAAGGTATTTCTCATTGTGGACCGCCATCCGGTGCATCGGTCCAAAAAAGTGAAACAGTGGCTGGAAGAGCGGCCCGATGAGATTCGGCTTTTCTTTCTTCCCGGCTATAGCCCGGAATTGAACCCCGATGAATTGCCCAACCAGGACGTGAAGAGCAATACCATCAGAAAAAATCGCCCCCACCAGCAAGACGAATTGGTTAAAAATGTCCGGAGCTATCTACGCAAACGCCAAATGCAATCTCATATCGTGGCGAAATATTTTCAGGGAAAACATGTGCGGTACGCCGCCGCTTGATGTGAGAACAATTAAATGGCCTGAGTAATAATTATAATAAGCCGTTATTTCTTCTATCCAGTCAGGTAGTCGAAATAAATGCTCATTATACTATTTAAGATTTTTCTCCTATTGCTTTCTTGTGAAAATTTACGGGGTGATTTCACTTTTGGATTGAGATCTTCTTCGAAGAATATCTCGGTATAGGTTTCTATTATTCATTCCGATAGACAGAATAATTCAAAGGAGATGGTATGAATGAAAATCTTCGGCGGTGATACTCTATCGGCCAAAAACTGATGGGGTAGACAGGTTGCAGGCTGCATGACGTCGTGAGGCAC
>VGSO01000192.1 GCA_016874945.1 Deltaproteobacteria bacterium | reverse complement strand
AGCTTCTGGGTGGGGTCCGCCTGCCCATTTTTATCGGGAGCTGGCGGATACCCTTCCAATTCCAGGGCGAAGCCGCGGCCGGGGAGCTGCAGGACCGCCTCCAGGGCCTGGGGCTTAAGGGTAAAAATTTTCCGTAGGGCGCGTCTTATACCGAGTTGCGATCAAACGAGTAGAATTGTCATTCTGAGCGCAGCGAAGAATCTAGATTCTTCACTCCGCTTCGCTCCGTTCAGAATGACAAACTCAAAATTACCTCTTTGAGCGCAACTTGGTATTACGGGCCAAGAAAGGGTCGCATGGCCCCTCTTCCCGCCCCGGCTTATGCGTCAGACGCACCCTCCGCTTTCACTTTATTCTGAAATGTAGCCAGACTCTCCAGCCGGCGCCTTTTATTTTCTGGGCATTTGCCGCAGCCTAAAACTGCGGCTGCTTTTCTCCCTGCGACAGCCAAAAAATCCACTTATAGCGATTGCCAAAAGTTTTTTCCGATGGTTTTTTGACGTAGGGGCACAGCGTGCTGTGCCCCTGTACCTTGGGCACGGCTCGCCGTGCCCCTAAGGGGAAATTACTTTGGGCAACCCCTGTAACCTCATAATAAAACTTTTAAATTGGTGAAAATGAGGTTATATATGACCAGTTGGAGCTTTATTGACGGAATTTTAGGTAGATTGACGACAATACACCAAAGGAGGCAGCATGAAAAGTAAGGGCGTGTGCTTGGTGGCGGGCCTGGCGATTTTGGGCCTAATCCTGGGACTTTCTCCCTTAGGAGCCGCGGAAAAGAAGGTGGTTATCGGCTTTACCGCCTCCCAGACGGGCAAACTCAACGTAGAAGGCATGCGCCAGGTTAACGGCTTGAACCTGTGGGTTGACCAGGTGAACGCCAAGGGCGGCGCGAAGTTGCCCGACGGCACGGTGGTCAAGTTCGAAGCCAAGTTTTATGACGACGAAAGCAAGAAGGAACGGGTCCAGGAGCTTTACACCAGGCTCATCAACCAGGACAAGGCCGACTTTCTCATCAGCCCTTACTCCAGCGGTCTGGCGGACGCCGCCGCGGTAATCTCGCAGCAAAACAACCGGATCCTCATCACTGCGGGCGCGGCCTCCGATTCCACCTATAAGAAGGGCTTTTCCCTGGTCTTCCAGACCTATACTCCTGCTTCCCGGTACTTAACCGGCGCCATCGACCTGCTGGCCAAGATGGACCCCCAGGCCAAAAAGGTGGCCATCATCAATGAGAAAGACAAATTCTCCACCGACGTGGTGAACGCCCTTAAAGCTTACGCCACGGACAAGGGCTACCAGGTGGTGCTATTCGAGGGGTATGAGCCCGGCGCCACGGACTTCGCGCCCTTTATCAACAAGATTCCCGCGGGGGTGGACGCGGTGATGGGCGGCGGCCACTTTGCCGATACCAGCACCTTTGCCAAGCAGCTCTTTGAGAAGGGCATGAAGGCCAAAATGGTGGCCCTGCTGGTGGCCCCTCCGGAAGACAAGTTCGCCGAACTGGGCGAGGCCGCCAATGGAGTGATCGGACCCAGCCAGTGGGAGCCCCAGGCCAAGTACAGCCCCGAGGCGGCCAAGGCGGAGGGCAAGGAATGGTATGGACCCACAGTGAAGGAATTCACCGAGACCTACCGGGCCAAGGCCAAGGAAGAGCCCACTTATCACAGCGCCGGGGGCTACGTGGCGGGCCTGCTGCTCCAGAAGGCCATTGAGCAGTCCGGCGCCACCGACACCGCCAAGGTCAAGGAGGTGCTGGACGCCCTGGACATTTACACCTTTTACGGCCGGGTCAAGTTTGACGCCACCCCCAAGAATCACGGTCTCCAGTTGGGCCACGACATGATTTACATCCAGTGGCAGAAAGACGCCCAGGGGAAGCTGTTTAAGCAGGTGGTATGGCCCGAGGCCAGCAAGACCGGGGAGGTGGCTCCTTACCGCACCAAATGAAGAGTAATCAGTAACCAGTGAGCAGTTGGACGAAGAACTAACTGCTCACAGCTCACTGCTATCTGCTCACTGTTTAAGAGAGGTACGCGGCGTGTTGGGACAGTTGCTCTCTTCCTTGACTGACGGACTGCTTCTGGGGTTTGTTTACGGCCTGGCGGCCGTGGGGCTTTCCCTCATCTGGGGCGTGATGACGGTGATCAACCTGGCTCACGGCCCGGTCATCGCCCTGGGGATGTTCGGCACTTATCTTTTGTTCCTCAAGGGCGGCTGTAACCCATACCTGGCCCTTCTGGCGGTGGCGGGCATGGGTCTGGTTTTCGGGTTTCTCATCTACGGCGTGGCGGTGCACCGGGTGCTCAATGCGCCCCACCTCTCCACCCTGTTGGCCACCTTTGCGGTGAACATGATCTTGATCGGAGTGGGCACCGCGGTCTTCACCACCTCGCCCCATAACATCGACTTTTCCCTGGGGTCCCTGGAGGTGGGCCCCATCACCGTGCCCGCCACCCGCCTGGTGGCGGCCCTGGGGGCGATTCTGTTCACCGCGGCCCTCTATCTTTTCCTTTATTTCACCCGGCCGGGCAAGGCCATCCGGGCCGTGGCCAACAACCGCAAGGCCGCGGAACTTATGGGCATTCCGTCCGCCTGGATCCTGGCCCTGAGCTTCGGCCTGGGCACCATGCTGGCCGCGGTGGCCGGGGGCCTCATCTCCACCTTCTTCCCCTTTACCATCCTAAGCGGCGGACCTTATGAGTTGAAGTCCTTCGTCATCTGCGTCCTGGGCGGCCTGGGCAATCCCCTGGGCGCGCTCATCGGCGGGCTGCTGCTGGGAGGACTGGAGGGGCTCATCCCCACCTTCATGCCGGTGAGCTGGGTGCCGGTGGTGGAATTCGGCCTCTTTATCCTGGTCCTGCTGTTCAAGCCCAGCGGCCTGTTGGGGGCCAAGTAGATGAGGACGTGGAAGCTCCCCGGGTTCTGGATACCCCTGGCCCTGGTGTTTGCCTGGGGTCTGATCATTTTAATCATGGGCCAGGACACCGCCCGGGAAACCGCGTTCACCCTGATGATGTTCGTAGCCATGGCGTCCAGCCTCAACATTCTGCTGGGCTACACCGGCTACGTGAGCTTCGGCCATATCGTCTTTTTCGGCCTGGGGGGCTACTTCGGGTTTTTCCTGTTGAGCCAGCACGATTGGAACCTGTTTCTGGCGGCCATCGCCGGGGGTGCGTTGAGCGCCGTCCTGGCGGGGCTGCTGGGGATGGCAGTCCTGCGCCTGCGAGGGGCCTATTTCGCCCTGGCCACCATCGGGATCAATGAGGCGGCCCGGGCCTTTGTCAGCAACTTCGAGCCTTTCGGCGGGGCCACCGGCCTGTTTGTCAACTTCGCGGCTTACGAGCGATACGGCGGCGCCGGGAAAGCCCTGTGGCTCACCTTCATCCTCCTCTGGGTGGCGACCCTGGCGGTGGTCCTGGTGAGCTTTCTGGTGAAACACTCCCGCTTCGGCCTGGGGCTGATGGCCATCCGGGAGGATGAAGACGCGGCCATGGTCATGGGAGTGAAGGCGCCCCGGGCCAAGACCATCACCTTCACCATTTCCGCCTTTTTCCCGGGGGTTATCGGCACCCTGTACTTTTTCAAAAACGGCAACGTGGAGCCGGGGGACGCCTTCCAACTGCACATGTCCATCGAGTCCCTGGTAATGGTCATGCTGGGCGGCCAGGGCCTGGTCCTAGGACCCATGGTGGGGGCCGTCACTTACCAGGGTCTGCGGGGCTATCTCCTCACCAGCCCCATTTTTAAGGACCTGCACCTGGCGGTGGCCGGGGTGTTCCTCCTGCTTATTATACTCTTTGTACCCGCGGGGGCGGTGGGTTGGGTGCGGGGACGTTTCCCCCGCGTTCGGAGATTTCTGGAATGATGCTACAGGTAACCGGGGTCAGCAAGCGCTTTGGGGGCCTCCAGGCCCTGACGGACGTCTCCTTTGAGTTGGCCGAAGGGAAGATTATGGGCCTTATCGGTCCCAACGGCGCAGGCAAGACCACCCTCTTTAACGTAGTTAACGGGGTTTTTGAGCCGGAGGAAGGCAAGGTTATCTTCCGGGGGGAAGACATCACCGGGCTGCCCTCTTATGAAGTGGCCCGCCGGGGAATGGCCCGGGCCCACCAGGTGGTGCGGCCCCTGCATGAACTCACGGTGCGGGAAAACGTCATGGTGGGGGCCTGCTACGGCCGGGAAGGGCTGTCTTTGTCCGCCGCGGCGGTGAGGGCCGATGAGGCCCTGTCCCAGGTGGGACTCATCGAGCGGGGGCACATGCTCGCGGGCAGCCTCAATGTGGCCCAGAAGAAGCGGCTGGAAATGGCCCGGGCCCTGGCGGCCCGTCCCTATCTTATCTTGTTGGACGAAGTGCTGGCGGGGCTTAATCCCAGTGAAATCGACGCCATATTGGACACCATCCGGGGCATCCGGGGCCAGGGGATCACCATCCTGATGATTGAACACGTCATGCAGGCGGTGATGAACGTCTCGGACCGGGTGTTGGTGCTGGACTACGGCGTGCTCATCGCGGAGGGGCTGCCCCAGGAAGTGGTGGACAACCCCCAGGTCATCGAGGCATACCTGGGCGATCCGGAGATGACCGCCCGGCTCTTGGGGGAATAAAGACAGTTTTTAGAGCCTCTTGCAAAATTATGTAGCCGCAGGCTTCAGCCTGCGCCGGCACAGGCTGGAAAGCCCGTGCCACCGGATATTTCTTTAAGCAACAGGGGAAAATCGCAGCCTCAAAATGAATTTTGCAAGAGCCTCTTTAGTTTTCAGTATTTCTCGTTGCCAATTAAACTTGGGAACGAGAAAAAATAACCAGGATTAATATTTATGGCCTTAATGGAAGTAAAAAGCCTGGCGTCGGGATACGGAGAAGTCCAGATCCTCTGGGGGGTGGACCTGAACCTGGAGAAGGGCAAGCTCACCACCCTGGTGGGATCCAACGGCGTGGGCAAAACCACCCTTTTGAGCACCGTCATGGGCCTGCTGAAGCCCCGGCAGGGCACGGTGACCTTCGGGGACCGGGATGTCACTAACATGAGTCCCCACGCCCGGGCCAAGGCCGGCATGGTCCTAGTGCCCGAGGGCCGCCAGTTGTTCACCACCATGACGGTCTATGAAAACCTGGAAATGGGCGCCTTTTCTTCCCGGGCCCGGGCCAATTTCAAACAGAACCTGGAAAAAGTCTATGACCTCTTCCCCCGCTTGCAGGAGCGGGCGCACCAGAAAGCCGGCACCCTGAGCGGCGGCGAACAGCAGATGGTGGCGGTGGGCCGGGGTTTGATGGCGGAGCCGGAAATCCTCATGCTGGACGAGCTCTCCCTGGGCCTATCCCCCCTACTCTCCCTCACCCTCTTTGAAACCCTGGTGCGCCTGAAGGGAACGGGGCTCACCATGCTCCTGGTGGAACAGAACGTCAACATGGCCCTGGCGGTGAGCGACTACGCCTACGTCCTGGCCCAGGGGAAAATCTGGCTGGAAGGCGAAGCCCGCCAACTCATGAAAAACGACGAGATCCGCCAGGCCTACCTGGGGGTGGTGGGGCATTAAGCCTGATATTTCACCACCTAGTACCATGTATCATTTATAGTTTCGGATAAAGGCGCTTCAGCCTTATCCTGGCATCGGCTGTAGAGAAACGCCAATTTATTTTTGATTGACGGTTGTTTCGGTAATTCTCCCAGGCGGCCATGTAGTTTCGCAAGGTTTCCAGAGCGGGGATGCGACGATCCAAGCATTGCCCAGTAAGGGCGCTTAACTCGATCTCCGCCATGTTGAGCCAACTGCCATGCTTGGGGGTGTAATGAAACTCAAGGCGCTCTGCCAAACGCCGGGCCTCTTGAGGTTCAAACGTTTCATAGAGGGAAGCAAGACCGTGGGTGTTCAAGTTATCCAGGACCAAGCGCACTCGGACGGCGTTGGGATAGCGCTC
>VGSO01000191.1 GCA_016874945.1 Deltaproteobacteria bacterium | reverse complement strand
CCCCCCCCCCTCCCCCCCCCCCCAAATCGACCTATTCTCCCCCCTCAATCCGCGGAAACAGGGCCGGGGCTTTTGTCAGCGCCCCGCCGGGAAGGAGGCGGCCCCACTTTAAGACCTGGTCCAGGGGATAATCCCACAGGGCCAGACCCAAGCCCAGCTGCTCGCTCATTTTCAGGGCGCTTTCCGGCATCACCGGCCGCAGCAAGGCGGCGATGAAGCGCAGGCCTTCCAGCAGATGGTAGAGCACCGTGTCCAGGCGGCCGGCGGCTTCCGGCTTCTTGGCCAGCTCCCAGGGGGCCGCGGCCACGATATATCGATTGAGATGGCCGATGAACTCCCACAGGACCGCCAAAGCCCGGGGGAATTCCAGGGCCGGGAAATGACGGAGGAATTCTTCCGCGGTGCCCGCCGCGGCCAGCACTACTTCTTCGTCCAGGGCGTCGGGCGGCCCCGGCGCCGGCACTATGCCTTTCCGGTATTTGAAGGCCATCCCCAGGCTGCGGGCGAAGAGGTTGCCCAGGTCATTGGCCAAATCCGCATTGATGCGGGCCACCAGGGCTGCTTCGCTGAACTGGGCGTCCAGCCCGAAAACCATCTCTCTCAGGAAAAAATACCGCACCTGGTCCAGGCCGTAGCGCTCCAAGAGATAACGGGGCTCCACCACGTTCCCCAGGCTCTTGGACATCTTGCCCTGGGCCATCTGCCAGTAGCCGTGGACGTTGAGGCGCTGAAACGGTTCAATCCCGGCGGCCTGGAGCATGGTGGGCCAGTAAATGCCGTGGGGTTTGAGAATATCCTTGGCGATGAGGTGCTGCACCCCGGGCCAGAACCTGGCAAACTCCGGCCCGTCCGGATAGCCCAGGCCGGTGAGATAATTGATCAACGCGTCGAACCACACATAAGTGACGTAACGCTCATCGAAAGGCAGGGGGATGCCCCACTCCATGCGGCGCCGGGGCCGGGAGATGCACAGGTCCTCCAGGGGGTCCCGCAGGAAAGCCAGGACTTCATTCTTGTAGCGTTCCGGGCGGATCCAGTCCGGGTGGGTCTCGATATAATTGATCAGCCAGTCCTGGTAGCGGCTCATGCGGAAGAAATAGTTTTCTTCCCGGATATAAGTCGGTTCCACCTTATGGTCCGGACACTTGCCGTTCTTCAGGTCCCGCTCCAGATAAAAGGCCTCGCAGCCGAAGCAGTACAGGCCGCCGTATTCGCCGAAATAGATATCGCCGGAGTTGTACACCTTATTCAGGATGCGCTGCACCACCGCCTGGTGCTCCGGCGAGGTGGTGCGGACAAAGGCGTCATAGCTGATGTTCAGGTCGTCCCAGGTCCGGCGGAACTGGCCGCTGATGCGGTCCGCGAACTCCTTTACCGGCAGGCCGGCTTCCCGGGCCGCGTCCAGGACTTTTTCCCCGTGTTCATCAGTGCCGGTCTGAAAACGCGTTTCTATCCGCAGGAGGCGGTGGATACGGGCCAGGGCGTCGGCCACCACGGTGGTGTAGGCATGGCCGATATGCGGCTCGGCGTTGACGTAATAGATGGGAGTGGTGATGTAATAAGCCATGTCATCAAAAATCAAAAATTAATAATCAAAAAATTAATAATCACCACCAAGACACAAAGACACAAAGTTGCACTAATATAGAATTAGAATTATTGGTCAGGACCTTTGGCGCTGACACATAAAATCTCTTGGTGACCCTTGGTGTCTTAGTGTCTTAGTGGTGAATCTTTTTTACACCTTTCCATGAATATACTTGCTAA
Source organism: Deltaproteobacteria bacterium (assembly GCA_016874945.1). Taxonomy (GTDB): domain Bacteria; phylum Desulfobacterota; class Desulfobaccia; order Desulfobaccales; family 0-14-0-80-60-11; genus VGSO01. The sequence continues at coordinate 4,179 of VGSO01000191.1, read as the reverse complement.
TCAGCTCTTCCCATTCCACCGCGGATTCGGTGTCCCGGATGCGGCCTCCCTCGGGGATGGTCTTTTCCGAGCTGCCCGGGGAGAGCTTGACGAACTTATCTCCGATGATGCCTTTGGTGCGGATGGAGGCGATGGCGTCATCCTTTAGCTGGACTCCGGGATTCATCCGCAGCACCAAGCGGGCCCGGTCACTGTCGGCGATCTGGATGGACTCCACCCGGCCCACTTCCACGCCGGCCACTTCCACGGAGGCGCCCGGTTTAAGGCCGGAGATATTGTCGAAATCGGCCACCACCCGGTAGCCGCCGCCCAGGACCTCCATTTTGCCCAGGTGCACCGCCAGGTAGGCCAGGCAAGCCAGTCCCACCAGGACGAAAATACCCACACCCAATTCTAAGCTGGCCCTTTTCATAATTCTTTTCAATCCTCCAGAAAATCCACTTCCCCCCGGATGAAGCTTTGCACCACGGGGTCCGGGTGACGCTGGATCTCCGCCGGCGCCCCCTGGGCGATGATCTTGCCCCGGTGGAGCATGGCCACCTGGTCCGATACCTGAAACACCTCGGGAATGTCGTGGCTGACCATCATGGCGGTGTAGCCGCTATCCTGGTGGGTCTTGCTGATAAGATGAAAAACGGTGTTGGTCATGGGCGGGTCCAGCCCGGTGACCGGCTCGTCGTACAGGATGATCTCCGGCTCCTGGATCATGGCCCGGGCCAGGGCCACCCGTTTTTTCATGCCGCCGCTCAACTCCGCGGGATACTTCAGGGCCACGTCAGGGGTGAGGTGCATCTGGTCCAGGCGCTCGAAGACCCGGCGCCGGATTTCGGCCTCCGACAGCCGGGTTTTCTCCCGCAAGGGAAACGCGATGTTCCCGAAAACATTGAGGGAGTCGAACAACGCCCCGCCCTGAAAAAGGACCGCAAAGCGCTTGCGCAATTCCTGGAGCTGGCGGCCGGAGAACCGGGTGATGTCCTGGCCGTCCACCAGCACCTGGCCGGAATCGGGCTTGAGCAAGCCCACCAGGTGCTTCAACAGAACGCTCTTCCCCACGCCGCTTTTGCCGATGACCACGGTGATCTGGCCCCGGGGCACCTCCAGGTTGATGCCGTCCAGGACCCGTTGGCCGTTGAAGGATTTAACCAGATCAATAATTTTGATCATAGGCTACATGAAGAACGAGGTGAGCACATAGTCCCAGGCCAGGATCAGGATGGCCGAAAGCACCACGGTCTGGTTGGTGGCCCGGCTCACGCCTTCGGCCCCGTGCTCCGTATAATACCCCTTGTAACAGGCCACCAGCAAGATGGTAATGCCGAAGACCAGGGACTTGACGATGCCGCCGTTAATGTCCAGGGGCACCACGCTTTGCACCATGCCGGAAAAATAGGCCCCGGAACTGACCCCCAAAAGGACCACGCCGATAAGATATCCGCCCAATATCCCCACCACGTCGAAGATGGCGGTGAGCAAGGGCACCGCGATGACCCCGGCGATGAGCTTGGGCATAACCACGTACTGCATGGGGTTGACGGCCATGGTGTCCAGGGCGTCCAACTGCTCGGTGATGCGCATGATGCCGATCTCCGCGGTCACCGCCGACCCCGCCCGGGCCGACACCATGATGGCGGTGAGCACCGGGCCCATTTCCCGGATGAGGCTCAAGGCCACCGCGGAGCCCAGGGCGCTCTCGGAGCCGTACTTGCGCAGCGTATAGTACCCCTGGAGCCCCAGGACCATGCCGGTGAAGGCCCCGGTGAGCAGGATGATCAGGGTGGATTTGACCCCGATGAGCTCCAGCTCCTGGAGCACCCGGCGGGGCCGGTAGGGCGGCACAAAGGTCAGGGCCAGCCCTTCCAACAGAAAGAGCATCATGGCCCCGGCTTCCTGCACCACGGCCAGGAAACGGCCTCCCAAAGCGTGGATGAAAGTGGCCATAGCTGATGACTGTTCAAATATTTTTATCCCATTACTTCTAAATGAAACCGGGGGAAAAAGCAAGATGCAAGATGGAAAGAGCCTTTGGGACAACTGATCCGAATGACTGTAATATCCGCTTTTCATCAATTTGGGTCAAAAATCTCCCGTTAATTTTCTCGAATAGCCCCAAGACATTATAGTGTCCCATACTTCACGCCAGACACCTGGATCATATTGTAATTTCACTTGCATACAATTTCATTACTATGCTATTAAGAGATATATATTGATAAGGAGGGGGTATTATATGAGAAAACCCTGGTATTTCATGATCTTGGCGCTGCTGCTGACTTTTCCCCAACTTGCCCATGGAACCGCCACCGTGCTCCCCAGCCTCATCGGCGAATGGAAGGGCACTACCACGGCGGTGGGCGGCACCGCCAAAGTGACGGTTACCTTGACCCTGACCAGCGTGGGGAGCGACGCGGAGATTCCCAACGAGTATTTTTTGGGCAGTCTCACCGCCGGAGCAGTAACCATTAATGTTGTCGCGAGTCATAAACTGGATCTCCCATTCAAAGTGGATATTTACCGGATTGATGTACCTGGCTACCCATTAATTGGAGAAGCCAAATTGGATTGGCTTCCCGGACCCATGCTCCTGGTTCATAGTCTTGCAATCAACGACAGTCCTCATAGACCGTTCATCCTGAAAAAGACCACGAGATAACTTCAAATGGCACACTGCAGCAAATGCGGGGCTCCCCCTGAGGGGGAGCCCTTTTTTCAGGAACCCCTAACTTTTGCCATGCCGGGCATTGGCAACCGTAAACTGAAAACTGAAAACTCTTCAAAACCTTGCTCCCTTTTTCACAAATTTGAGGTATAATGTGAAGTGCTCCCGGTCCGCATCAGGGAGTTTAGAAAGGAGGCGCCATGCCTGTGAGGGTTGCGATCAACGGCTTCGGCCGCATCGGGCGCTGTCTGGCCCGCATCATGGCCGCCGGCAAGGTTGACCTGGACCTGGTGGCCATCAACAGCCGGGCCGACGCGGAACGGGACGTGCACCTGTTCCGCTTTGATTCGGTCCACGGGACCTTTGCGGGTTCCATCGAGGCCCGGGGCGAAAATCTGGTGTTCAACGGCAAGGAAGTTCACGTCAGCCGCGTCCTGGAGCCGGACAAGCTCCCCTGGAAAGAACTGGAGGTGGACATAGTGCTGGAATCCACCGGGGCTTTCCGGGACCGGCCCTCCAGCGAGGGGCATCTTCGGGCCGGGGCCAAGAAGGTGATTCTTTCGGCCCCGGGCAAGCAGATTGACGGCACCTTTGTTTATGGGGTCAATCACCTAACCTATGATCCGGGCCGGCACGATATCGTCAGCAACGCCTCGTGCACTACCAATTGCCTGGCCCCGGTGGTGAAGGTGCTGCACGATAACTTTGAGGTGCAATATGGGCTGATGACCACGGTCCATTCCTACACCATGGATCAGAGGCTGCTGGACGGCTCCCACAGCGATCTGCGCCGGGCCCGGGCCGCGGCCCTGTCCATGGTCCCCACTTCCACCGGCGCCGCCCGGGCCGTAACCCAGGTGATGCCGGAATTGAAAGGCCGCCTGGACGGACTGTCCGTCCGGGTTCCCACCCCCAACGTTTCCCTGGTGGACTTTGTGGCCACGGTGAAGAAGGCCACTTCCAAGGAAGAAGTCAACCAGGCCATGGCCGCGGCCGCGGCCGGCCCTCTGAAAGGTGTTCTTGACGTCTGCAACCTTCCCCTGGTATCCATAGACTTCAACGGCTCCTATTACTCATCAGTGGTGGACGCGGAGCTGACCAATGTTCTCGGCGGCAACCTGGTTAAAGTAATGGCGTGGTACGACAACGAAATGGGTTTTTCCCACCGCATGTTGGACCTGGCGGTTCATATGGGCCGGTATCTACGCGCCTAAGGCTCAGGGAGGCTATTGTGGTTAAGTATCTGGATGAAGTGGACATTCAAGGTAAAACCCTGTTCATCCGAGTGGACTTTAACGTACCCTTGGATCAAAACCGCAATATTACCGACGACACCCGCATCCGGGCCGTGCTGCACACCATCAATTACTGCCTGGAGCACAATGCCAAGATCATCGTGGCCTCCCACCTGGGCCGCCCCGACGGCAAGCGCATGGAGGAGTACTCCATGGCGCCGGTGGCCCGCCGGTTGGCCTACCGCCTCCATAAAAAGGTGCTCCAGGCCCCGGATGTCATCAGCCCTG
>VGSO01000190.1 GCA_016874945.1 Deltaproteobacteria bacterium | reverse complement strand
AAGCAGAGAGCAGGAAAAAAACCGAAAACAGGAAACATAAAAAAACAGCAAACAGGAACATGAGAATCCTTCAGCCTTCCTTAAACTTTCGGGAGCAGCGGCGCTTCGAACAATTCGCCCGAGACCTGGTGCGCTTGCCGGGTCCGGGGGAGGAGCCTGGGGCCCACTTGCTCCCTGAGGCTCAATGGGCGGAATTGCTCAGCCAGGCGGAGGACCAGGACGCCTGGCTCATGGGCCTGTCCCAGGCCACCGGAGTCTACTACTTCCCGTCTCGGGAATGGGTGGCGCGACTGGTGCGATATTTGAAGCTGCTGGGGGTGCGGCGTCTGCTGGAAGCCGGGGCCGGGCGGGGTTATCTCACCGCGGCCTTGGCCCCCTGGGCAGAAGCCGCGGGCCTGGCGTTCCAGGCCATTGACCGGGGGGACGGCGAATTTGCCGCGGGGCTGGACATTGATTCCCGGGTGGAGCCGGGGGACGTCTTCCGGGTCATCCGGGACTTCCGCCCCGACGCGGCGCTGTATGCCTGGCCCCCGCCGGGGCAGTCCCTGGCGGAGATTTGCCTGGCGCCTTTTATGCGTTATCTTATAGTGGTGGGCGAACCCGGCGGGGGCGCCGCGGGCGCCCGGGAGGATTGGGAGAGCCTGCCGCACCGGATTTCTCCGGCCCTGAGCCGGTTCGGCCGCAGCCGCACCGGGGTGAGGCGGCACGCAGTGACCATTTTTTATGGCAAATGCCTGTAGGGGCGCCCCGGCGGGGCGCCCGGGGGCGAGCCACCGGCTCGCCCCTACATGTCGGCTCATCGGTCAGGGAAGATGGGGCGGGCGCGGCGGCCCACCAAAATTGATGGAAAGGATATTATCCTAATGGCGGATCACTTGCCGGTGGTGGTGGAAGAGGAGTGCATCGCCTGCGGGGTCTGCGCGGAGGTCTGCCCCGAGGTTTTCCAGATGAACGAATCCCTGGGGTTCGCCCAGGTGCTCAACCCCTCCGGGGGATCGGAAGAGAAAATCCAGGAGGCCATGGAGGTCTGCCCGGTGCACTGCATCCATTGGTCCGATAAGACGTAGGGTGGGCAAGGCCCACCAAACAAGGCAGGTTTTGCGCTCAGATTTGATGGCGTAGCGTGCCACCTTGCGTAAATAAAGGGAGGATTAACATGCGGGAATTTAAAAGGATCAAATTTGTATGGCTGGCCGGGTGGTGGCTGGCCTGGAACCTGGCATCGGCGACGCCCGCCCTGGCCCACTGTGACGCCATGGACGGCCCGGTGGTGGTGGAGGCCAAAGAGGCCCTGGCCAAAGGAGATGTCACCCCGGTGTTGAAGTGGACGCCCAAAGAGGATGAACCCGCCATCCGGGCGGCGTTCCAGAAAACCCTGGCGGTGCGGACCAAGGGCAAGGAGGCCCAGGAACTCGCCGACGCCTACTTTTTGGAGACTTTGGTTCGGATCCATCGGGCCGGGGAAGGGGCGCCGTACACGGGTCTGAAGACCGCGGGAATCGATCCCGGCCCTGGAATCCGGGAAGCGGACCAGGCTCTGGCCGCCGGGTCGGCTGACGATCTGGTGAAAATGCTCCACGAATTGACGACTATTGGAGTCCGGCAGCGGTTCGCCGCGACCCTGGACAAAAAGAAACACGCGGCAGCCAGTGTAGATAAAGGCCGGGAGTACGTGGCCGCGTACGTGGACTTTGTCCACTATGTGGAGAAACTTTTTAATGACGCCGTGGGAGCGGCGGCGCACTGCACGGGAAATGTCTGCCCGGCGCCGCCTCCCGGCGGCGCAGCCAAGGGCCATGGCCATTGACCAGCAGGGCGAGGACCCTTGGTCCAACTGGTTTTTAAATTGCCGAAAACCGGAAACCGAAAACCGAAAACCGAAAACCATACTATGCAAGGAAGCAATATGGTCGAAAGAATCCCCCAGGTCAAACAGGAATGCTGCCAGGAGTGCGGCAACTGCGAGGCGGTCTGCCCGGAAGTTTTCCACCTCAACGAGGCCACGGGCAAATCGGAAGTGATTAACCCCCGGGGCGCGCCGGAAGAGCGGATTCAGGACGCCATGGACCAGTGCCCGGCCCAGTGCCTCGAGTGGGTGGAGGAATCCTGACTGTTTCCTGATTTCATTTGCGGCGGAATATGTTAAAAATTATAAATCTGGTTCAGTAAAAACGGAGTTCTATGACGATATGACGGACGACACCCGCAAATTGTTCGGCACCGACGGGGTCAGGGGAATGGCCAACGTTTTTCCCATGACCGCGGAAGTGGCTTTGCAGTTAGGAAGGGCCCTGGCCTACGTCATCAAGTACGGTCCGGGGCGCCACCGCATCGTGGTGGGCAAGGACACCCGCCTTTCGGGCTACCTCCTGGAGTATGCCATCGTCGCGGGCATTTGCTCCATGGGGGTGGACGCCGTACTTTTGGGGCCCATCCCCACTCCCGGCATCGCGTTCATCACTTCCTCCCTGCGGGCCGACGCGGGGGTGGTCATTTCCGCTTCCCACAATCCTTATCAGGATAACGGCATCAAATTTTTTTCCGGCAACGGCTTCAAGCTGCCGGACAAACTGGAGAGCCAGATAGAGAAGCTCATGACCAACCCCGAGGTGGAGGAGGTCCGGCCCACCGCCACCGAGATCGGCCAGGCGTTCCGCCTGGACGATGCCCGGGGCCGCTATATTTCCTTTTTGAAAAGCACTTTTCCCAAAGAAATGGAGCTGGACGGCCTGAAGATCGTGGTGGACTGCGCCCACGGCGCCACCTACCGGGTGGCCCCGGAGGTCTTCGAAGAGCTGGGTGCCGAGGTTATTCCCCTGGGAGTGCGGCCCAACGGAAAGAATATCAATTACAAGTGCGGCGCCACTCATCCCCAAACCATGGCCACCCTGGTGAAGCGCCACAAAGCCGACCTGGGGGTCGCCTTCGACGGGGACGGCGACCGGGTCATCATGGTGGACAGTGACGGCCGGGAGGTGGACGGCGACCACATCATGGCCATCTGCGCCCGGGACATGCTGCAACGGGAGAAACTCCGGCGCAAGACCGTGGTGGGCACGGTGATGTCCAACCTGGGGTTGGAGGTGGCGTTAAAAGGCATGGGGGCCAGGCTGCTCCGGGCTCCGGTGGGGGATCGCTACGTGGTGGAAGCTATGCTCAAGGGCGGCTACAATCTGGGCGGGGAGCAGTCGGGCCACGTGGTCTTCCTGGACCAGACCACCACCGGCGACGGCATTCTCACGGCCCTGAGGCTGCTGGCGGTGATACTCCGGGAAAACCGGCCCCTGGCGGAACTGGCCCGGATCATGGAGACCTATCCCCAGGAACTAATAAATGTGAGGGTCAAGGAAAGAAAGGACTTGAAGACCCTGGCCCCGGCCCGCCAGGCCGTCCAGGCCGCCGAAAAGCGTCTGGGCGACAAGGGGCGACTGCTGGTCCGTTATTCCGGCACCGAGCCGGTGCTGCGGATCATGACGGAAGGGGAGGACGCCGGGAAGATTAAAGAAGTGGCCCAGGATCTGGCCCAGACCCTGAGAACCTTGCTGAGCTGAGGAGAGGCGCAAAATGCTGGTGGTCATGGATGTGGGCAACACCAACACGGTCATCGGAGTCTATCAGGGAGAAAAGCTCCTGAGCGACTGGCGCATCCGCACGGAAAAGGAAGTCACCATCGACGAGCTGGGAATCCTCATGCGCAATCTCTTCCAGAGCCAGGGTCTGACCCTGGCGCCGGGCACCGACTTGATCGTTTCCTGTGTGGTGCCTCCCATGGTCAACACTTTTGAGGGGTTCGCCCTGCGTTATCTCAAAAACCGGCCCCTGTGGGTGGGCCCCGGCATCAAGACCGGCATGCCCATTCTGTATGACAATCCCCGGGAGGTGGGCGCGGACCGCATCGTCAACGCGGTGGCGGCCTATGAGGAAGTGCACGGCTGCGTGATCATAGTGGACTTCGGCACCGCCACCACCTTTGACGTGGTTTCCCGGCAGGGGGAGTACCTGGGGGGAGCCATCGCGCCGGGAGTGATGATTTCCTGCGAGGCGTTGTTTCTCAAGGCCTCCAAGCTGCCCCGGGTGGAGATCTTCGCCAAGCCCAAGAGCATCATCGCCAAGGACACCATCAGCAGCATGAACGCCGGCATCATTTACGGCTACGTGGGCCTGGTGGACGGCATTGTCGCCCGCATGAAGGAAGCCCTCCATGACCCCCCCCGGGTCATCGCCACCGGCGGCCTGGCCTGCCTCATCGCCTCGGAGACCAAAACCATTGACGAAGTGGACGACTACCTGACCCTTAAGGGTCTGAAAATTATCTTCGAGCGTAACCGCCCCCGGCCGGAGCGGGGCAAATAGCTTTCAGCTATCAGCCGTCAGCCGTCAGCCGTCAGCAAAAAGTTCAGGGGGAAGTTATAAAAATGTGAGGGTTTAAAGAAATAAGCATCGGGGATGTTAGTTTCTGATTTTTCCGTGGTGGTCTTTGCGTCTTGGCGTGAGATATTGACTCCTTCCCGGGTTATCGGCAAGTTATGGAGGTTACCATGAGTCCCGAAGCGCCGGGCATCGGCCGCCGCTACCTGAATGAGACCCGCTACCGCCGGGACAGCCTGGGGGAGAAAGCGAGTTATCCCCGAGTTGCCTTGTACAAAGAATACCCGGACGCAGTGCGCCGGATAGCCCTCCAGGCGGACCCGGGCCTACCTGGGGACCTGTGGGACTGCCTCCGGCGGCGGCGCTCCCAGCGGCAGTATCAGACCCGGCCCCTGAGGCTGGAAGAACTGGCGGCGCTCTTGTGGGCCGCCCAGGGCGTCAGCTTCAGCAGCCGCAACTATTTGCTGCGGACGGCGCCCTCCGCGGGGGCCCTCTATCCGGTGGAAACATATGTGGCGGTGCACCAGGTGGAGGGGTTGGCGCCGGGCATCTGGCATTTGGAAGTGCCGGACTTTGAATTGGCGCTCATCCGGGAAGGCGACGCGCGCCGGCCCTTGACGGATGCCGGCCTGTTCCAGAGCTTCCTGGGGACTGCCGGCGCGGTCTTTATTTGGACCGGGATTCTTAACCGGGCCATGTGGAAATACCGGGAGCGGGCCATCCGCTACCTGTTCCTGGACGCGGGCCATATCTGTCAGAACCTGATGCTGGCGGCCACCGCCCTGGGACTGGGGACCTGCCCGGTGGGAGCCTTCTTTGATGGAGAAGTGGAGGAGTTATTGGGGGTGGACGGCCGGGAAGAAGTGGCTCTATACCTGGCGTCGGTGGGGGCTTTGTGAGATAATTTTAAAGGGCAAGGCGCCGAAAGCTCGGTTTCTCTATTCTCTTGAGAACGAAGGATAAAGAAATTAAGGATAAATCGCCTAGCGAAATATTGGTTTTTGAGCCGGCAGATTTACCATTTTAAGGAGGAAAAATGCATCGATTAATCTCTCTTTTGATATTATCAGCCAGCCTGATCCTGGTTGGCGGCAACCCCAATGTATCCCTTGCCCAGGATAGAGCCAAAGAAGCCTCCATGCGGGCGGCCCAGGATTATCTCAAGCACGGCCTCATTCTCGCCGGAGAAGGCCGGTATGACAACGCGGTGGAGTCCTTCCGCAAGGCCCTGGCCATTAATCCCAACTGGCCGGAAGCTTTAAGTTTACTGGGCAGCGCCCTGAATAAGGTGGGCAACGACCGGGAAGCCGAAGAAGCGCTGCGCAAGGCGGTGGCCCTGAAGCCGGACTACGGCGAAGGCTGGTATCACCTGGGGGAGTTTCTGGAGGAGCGGGGCAAGAAACCGGAGGCCCAGGAGGCTTTTCGCAAGGCCAAGCAGTTTGCCAAGTGAGCGGTTAGCAGTTGGCAGTTGGCAGTTGGCAGGGAGCAGTTGGCAGTTGGCCGTTGGCCGTTGGAGGTTAGGATAAAAATTTTCCCCAAGAGCCTCTTGCAAAAGTCATGGTCAAAAGCGGAATCAACGATATTGGGTCGGTTCCCTCCCCCTTGAGGG
>VGSO01000189.1 GCA_016874945.1 Deltaproteobacteria bacterium | reverse complement strand
AGATAGAGGCTCCGGGCGCGGCGGACGGCGGTTTCGATTACCGGCACGCAGATGCGGAGAGACGGTTTCCGGTCTTCGGTCTTCGGTCTTCGGTCTTCAGTGGACAAAACCTATTCCCTATTCCCTATTCCCTATTCCCTATTCCCTATTCCCTATTCCCTATTCCCTATTCCCTATTCCCTGCTCACTGCCCCAGCACTTCCACTCCCGGCGCCTGGGGGAAGGATCCCAGGAGTTTGAAGTGGGCGCTGATGGTTTCCATCTCTTCCAGGGCTTGGCGCACCTGGGGGTCCTCCCGGTGGCCGTCCAGGTCCACGAAGAAGAGGTACCGCCAGGCCTCCATCCGGGCCGGGCGGGACACGATGCGGGTCATGTTGAGGCCCCGCTCCGCCAGGGGCTTCAGCGTCTTGTACAGGGCGCCGGGGACGTTGTCCACCGCGAAGATGATGGAGGTCTTGTCCCGCCCCGTGGGGCCGGGGGTATGGGAGCCGATGACAAAGAAGTGGGTGACGTTTCCCGGGTTGTCTTCGATGCGCCGCTCCACCACCCGCAGGTCATACAGGGGCGCGGCGAAGGCCGAGGCGATGGCCGCGGCGTTGGGATTCTTGGCCGCCTTCTGGGCCGCCATGCCGGTGGAGCCCACCTCGATTACCGGGACCTCGCCCATGTTGGCGGCCAGCCAGCGCCGGCACTGGCCGTAGGCCTGGGGGTGGGTGTAGATCACCTCGATGTCCTGGCGCTGCCCGGATTTGGACAGGAGGTCGTGGGAAATCTCCAGAAAGATCTCCCCGCAGATTTTTAGAGGGGTTTCGGCAAAAAGGTCCAGGGTGACATTAACCACACCCTCGGTGGAATTCTCAATGGGCACCACCCCGTAATGGTACTTCCCCTTTTCCACCTCGGTGAAGACTTCCTGGATCGTGGGCAGGGGGCCGAAGCGGGTGGCCCGGCCGAATTTTTTCAAGGCCGCCAGATGGGAGAAAGTGGCCTCCGGCCCCAGGAAGGCCACTCCCAGGGGGGCCTGGATTTCCCGGGCCGCAGAGATGATCTCCCGGAAGATGTTGCGCAGGGCCGCGGGGGTCAGGGGGCCGGGGTTGAGGTGCATCAGGTGGGCCAGAACTTCTTCTTCCCGTTGGAAGTCCAGGGTTCCCTCACCTTCCCCTTTTTTGATGCGGCCGATATCCCGGGCCAGACTCATGCGGCGGTTCAGGAGTTCCAGGATTTCCTGGTCCAGGGCGTCGATTTGCTGGCGAATCTGTTCTTTTTCCGTCATGGCTCACTTCTCCAGGATGGTTTCCCGGATTTTATGGCCGAAATGGCGGCCGGCCTCTTCCAGGGCCGCCAGCACCTTATCTCCCGGCTGCAAGGCCACGATGGACACGGCTTCGCCGCCGGGGCGGGTGAGGCGGATGGTTTCGGCGTTCTGGAGGATGGTGGTGATTTCCTTCCCCTGGGCTTCCGCGGCCACCAACATCAGGGGCCGGCGCTCCACCTTGACCCGGCCCACCACCGCGGGGGCGGTGCGGCCCTCATGATTGACGATGAGCACCTCGTCTCCGGCCTGCAGTTCCCCCAGGTACTTGGTCTTGGCGGGGGTGACCCGAATATAAGCGTGCACCGGGCCGGCGTTCACCCGGAAGGGCCGGGGCGCCACATAGGGTGTCTCCAAAGACTCGGCGTGGACCAGAAACAGCCCGCCGGAGGAGTTGCCCACCAGCATGCCTTCCCCCAGGCCCATGTTGGTGCAGGTGTCCACGCAGACCCGGTCGCCCATGCCCAGAGGAGTGATGCGGGTGATGCGGGCTTCCGTCAGTTCCAGGGCCGGGGAGGCCTCCTTCACCAGGCGGGCCATCTCCTTGATAACTGCGGGGCTGGCGGCGGTGGCCACCAGGCCGTCCACTCCCTTCTCCAGCACTCCCAGAAGCATGCGGGCCGAAGAGAGGTCGGCGGCCTCGGCGAAAAGGTTGCCGTTGCCGGTCCGGGCCACCAGGTTTTCCAGGGGGATGACGGTCCAATCGGTGGTGTGGGCCACCACCGGGCCGCTGCGGGCCAGGCGCACCACCTCTTCTTCATCCTGCGCCCTGGTTATGATGACTTCGTGCAAGTCCTTTCCGGGAACCAGGTCGCCGTCGGGGGCGATGACCGTGATGAGGCCCAGGGCCTTGACTTCCGCCACCCGGCCCTCGGGCACCCATACCGCGTCCACGCCGCTTTCCAGGGCGGTGGTCACCATTTTTTTGTCCCAGGGGTCGATTCTTACCCACAATTTCTTCATCATACCCACCTATTAGTTTCGAGTTTTGAGTTTTGAGTTTTGAGTTAAAAAATAGCTCATTAACAACAACTTCTCGAAACTCGAAACTCACATCGCCTGCAAGAACGACAACGCCTCATCCACGCTGACGTTTTCGTGCACCAGCAGGCTCATGGCCCCCACCATGCGGGTGGGGTCCCGGTGCTGGAAGACGTTGCGGCCGATGGACAGCCCCGCGCCCCCGGCCTCGATGGAGCCTTTCACCATCTCCAGGATCTCCCGGTCCGAGCTCATCTTGGGGCCGCCGGCGATGACCACCGGCACCGGGCAGCCCATGACCACTTCCCGGAAGGACTCCACCGAGCCGGTGTAGGAGACCTTGATGATGTCGGCGCCCAGCTCCGCGGCCAGCCGGGCCACGTGCTTGATGACTCCCACGTCGTATTCGTCTTTGATCTTTTCCCCTCGCGGGTACATCATGGCCAGCAAGGGTATGCCCCAGTCCCGGGCCTCCCGGGCCACCATGCCCAGGTCGGAGAGCATCTCCCTTTCCGAGCCGTTGCCGATGTTGATGTGGATGGAGATGGCGTCGGCTCCCAGCTTGAGGGCCTCCTCCACGGTGCACACCAGGGTCTTGGCGTTGGGATAAGGGGAGAGGGCCGTGGACCCGGACAGGTGAATGATGAGGCCCACGTCTTTGCCCCGGCGGCGGTGGCCGCCTTCCACCAGGCCCTTGTGAATGACGATGGCGTTGGCCCCGCCTCCCGCCACTTTGTTCACCGTGTCCTTCATGTCGATGAGGCCCTCAATGGGCCCCACCGTGACCCCGTGGTCCATGGGGACAATTACGGTGCGCCCGGTTTCCCGGTTCATGATGCGTTCCATGCGAATGAGCTTGCCTAACACTTTTTCCTCCTCCCGCGGCTCGCCCTGGATTAGAGACGACCCCCGGCCCGAAACGAAAAAGCCGTGGCCGCCTCGCCGGCGCCACGGCTTTTAAAAGATTTTTTGTTTCTGGGCTAAAGTCTTTTAAAAGTCGAGGCGCGGCCCAGGCCCGGAAAATAATAATAGCTAAAATAGTAAGAACGGGACCAGGGGAGCATTTTTTCTTCCTCGACTGTTATGGTTTTAAATAAACCTTTTCAGCCTGTCAAGAAAAAATTCAATATTTTCACGCAAAGACGCCAAGGCCGCAAAGAAATTAAAAATTCAAGGGGCGCGGACCAAGCTGATCCCCTTGAAGACTGGGCGTCTTAGCGTCTTGCCGTAAGACAAATTATCGGGGCGTCAAACGCGCCCTACGAATGGCGGGGGTGCTCACCCTCTATCCTTGAAACCTGACACCTGGAACCTGAAACCTGCTAAAAAGGCCGGCCGTAAATCTGGGACAGAATCTCCCGGCCGCCCCGGTTAAGAAGTATGTCCGCCAGGCGGGTTCCCAGGGAGGCGGCCTCATCCAGAGAGCCCTGGAGAGTATCTTTAATCAAAATCTTCCCCTCCAGGTCGCTGATGAGCGCGGTGCAAGTGAGACGGTCACCCTCCACCTGCCCCCGGGCCGCCACCGGCACCATGCAGCCCCCTTCCAGGCGCCTCAGGAAGGCCCGCTCCGCGGTGGTGGCAATGCGGGTGGGCGGGTCATCCATAAACGCGATGGCCTCCCGCATGGCCCCGTCGTCCACCCGCACTTCCAGGGCCAGGGCCCCCTGGCCCACCGCGGGAAGCATCTCCGTTTCCGACAAATATGCCTTGGGGAGGTGCCCCAAACCCAGGCGCTTCAGGCCCGCGGCCGCCAAAATGAGGCCGTCCAGGCCCTGTTCGGCCATCTTCCTGAGACGAGTATCCACGTTCCCCCGGAGGGGGACCACCTCAATATCCGGCCGCAGGTGCAGCAGTTGCACCCGGCGCCGGAGGCTGCCGGTGCCGACCCGGCCCCCCGGGGGGATTTCCGACAGGGAGTTATACCGGTGGGAAAGAAAGGCGTCCCGGCAGTCCTCCCGCACCGGCACCGCCCCCAGCATCAGGTCGGCGGGAATCTCCGCGGGCATGTCCTTAAGGCTGTGCACCGCCAGGTTCACTTCCCCGGCCAGCAGGGCTTCTTCAATCTCCTTGATGAACAGGCCCTTCCCCCCCACCTGGGCCAGGGGCACGTCTTTGAGCTTGTCCCCGGTGGTTTTGATGATCACCAGCTCCACCGGGATGTCGGGATAGCGGTCTTGAAGCGCCTTTTGGATCAGGCCCGCCTGGGCCAATGCCAGGGCGCTCCCCCGGGTGCCGATGCGGATGAAAGACGGTTTTCGGTTTTCGGTTTTCGGTTTTCGGCGGGTCTGCAAGGGGACCTCTTTAACCGCAGGTGCTGCAGGAAGTGGCGGCGCAGCCGGTGCAGGACGCGCCCTTGGGGTTGGAGGCCGCGGTGAACTTGTAACCCACCTTGGCGGCGCAGGCGCTCATGAGCTTCCCGACATTTTTTCCCCCGCAAAACGGGCACTCCACCTCGGGGTCGCTCCCGAAGACCAGTTTTTCAAACTCCTTGCAGCAATCCTGACAGGAGAATTCAAATATGGGCATGAGCCAAACCTCGTTTGTGGTTTATTATAATAAAAACTAAGCATTAGCTGACGGGCAGCAATGGCGACCATGAAATTTTATCATATTTGGGCCACCGGGGAAGCCTTGACGCGTAACAAATCCTCCGCCCTCCCCTAAAACTCCCCCGTTAAGGGCTTGGGGGACCAACCTGATGTTGGACGTGCTGGATCGGGAGTTAGAAAGACGCGGCCGCCGGTTGGTGCGTTACGCCGATGATTGCAATATCTAGGGGCGGAGCATACGGGCGGGTGAGCCGGTAATGGCGAGCGGGAGCCGGTTTCGGGAAAAGCAGCTCAACCTTAGGGTGAACCGTGGGAAGAGTGCGGTACCCCGCCCTGGACAGCGCAAGTTCTTGGTTTTTTTACGCAGGTCAAGTAATTGTTCTCATTTCGCCAAAGCAGTTACTTGAAATTTTAGTACTGAGGACTGAGGACTGAGTCTTCGCCATCTCTATCTTAAATTACTCAGTTTTCTCTCAAACTCCCTTGATGATCCACGGCAGCCCCGCCACCACCAGTGCCACCAGGTCGGCGGCGGCGGCCAGCTTCTGGTGGAGCCGGCCCGCCTGGTCCCGGAAGGCCCGGGCCAGGGCGTTTTCCGGCACGATGCCTAACCCCACTTCATTGCTGATGAGAATAACCGGAGTGGCAGTCTTGTCAAAAACTTCCAGCAACTCCCGGATGCCCAGATCGATGCCGGCCTCCGTCTGGCCTTCCCGGAGCATCAGGTTGGAGAGCCACAGGGTGAGGCAGTCCACCAGGATGACCCCGTAGCGGCCCTGGGATTCATCCAAAGCCGCAGCCACATCAAGGGGCTCTTCCCGGGTTTCCCACCCCGGCCCCCGGTCCTGGCGGTGCCGGGCGATGCGGGCCGCCATCTCTTCGTCGCCAGGCTGGCCGGTGGCCACAAACAACCGGGGCGGCGGGAAATTCTGGGCCAGATTGAGGCCGTAGCGGCTTTTGCCGCTTTTGGCGCCCCCCAGGATCAAGGCCCGGTGGAAGTCTTTCATAGGCGTTTTCGGTTTTCGGTAAAAACCGAAAGTTCCCATCTGTTTAATCATTCTACCCGAGCCTCTTGCAAAATTCATTTTGAGGCTGCGATTTTCCCATGTTGCTTAAAGAAATATCCGGTAGCACAGGCTTTCCAGCCTGTGCCGGCGCAGGCTGAAGCCTGCGGCTACATAATTTTGCAAG
>VGSO01000188.1 GCA_016874945.1 Deltaproteobacteria bacterium | reverse complement strand
CGGACCCGAAAGCGTGGCCCGGCACGGCGCCATCCCTCCCTATGGCGAGACCCAAACCTTCGTTCAGAACGTCATGGGAACTTATACCGGCGGGGCGGCGGGATTGGATAAGAAAGGGCCGCCACCTGGGAAAAAGAATGCCGACCAGAAGGCCGCTACAGGCAAGGGCGGCAAGTCCCCTCCCAACCTGGCCCGCCAGGCCGAGGTGAAGGCCGCCGCCCCCGGGGAAACCCCGTCCCGCCCCCGGGCCAAGATTATCGAAGTGAGGACTTCCAAAAAGGCCAGAGCATCTAAAGCCGTGGACGAGGAAGATTAGACGCTTCACCGCATATGAGTATAAGCAATCAGCTTTCAGCTAAGAAAAAACCCTTAAATCGCTGGTGACTGATAGCTGATACCAAGATGCAAAAATGGGTATTCTGTGGGGGCGCAATTTATCGCGCCCGCAAAAACGGGCGTGATAAATCACGCCCCTTTTTTGCCTATGAGCGCCCCTCGCTTAAGCAGCTAAACCTTTCCCCATTCCCCTCAAACTTGTTATCCGGCTCCCCTTTAACTTCCCAGCTCCGGGGGCCAGTTCTTGATGAACAGCCGGCCCCCGCCGTCCGTTGAGTTTGGTGGACAGTCCGCCCCATTTGCCCCCGGATTTCCCTTACTCAATTTCCCGAGAACTCTCCAACTAACCTTTGCCCCTTTGACCCCACCGTGTTATGAAAAAAAGATAATGTCAAACCGGTTACTCCTCCTATGAAAGAGTCCCAGCGCCTCTTCCGAACTTTACAGCCGTTTCACCGGGCCATCGCCTGGGGTGACGTGGTGGTCTTTTTGGGACTGGGAGTCCTCCTGTATTGGGGCGTCCGCCTCGCTTTCGGCACACCGGCGGTGATTGCCGGACCGGAAATCGATCTCTCCCCCGCCATGCTTCCCTACTACGTGGGGCTTTCCCTCCGGCGCATGGCCGTGGCTTATTTCCTTTCCCTTCTCTTTTCCCTGAGTTATGGCTCCCTGGCCGCCAACCACCGCCTGGCCGAGAAGATTCTGCTCCCCCTGCTGGACGTGCTACAAAGTGTGCCCCTGCTGTCCTTCTTGCCGGTGGTGCTCCTGAGTCTGGTGGCGGTTCTGCCCTTAACCCTGGCCCTGGAATTGTCTTCCATTATTCTCATCTTCACCAGCCAGGTATGGAACATGACCTTTGCCTGGTATCAATCCCTCACCACCATACCCCGGGAGTTGCGGCTTACCAGCACGATTTTGGGCTTTAACTCCTGGCTCAGCTTCAAGACCATGGAACTCCCCTTCGCCGCCATCACTTTAATCTGGAACAGCATGGCCAGTTGGGCCGGGGGCTGGTTCTTCCTCATGGCCGCGGAGATGTTCACCGCGGGAGAGCGCAATTTTCGCCTGCCCGGTCTGGGCTCTTACCTCCAGGCAGCCGCCAACCAGGGAAATTTAGCGGCCATCGGTTGGGGGCTGGCTGCCTTAATTCTGACCATTGTGGTTTTAGACCAATTCATCTGGCGGCCTCTCCTGGCCTGGTCCGACCGTTTTAAGCTCCAGTTGGTGGAAAGTGAAAATCCCCCCACTTCATGGTTTTACAGCGCCTTGCGCAGTTCTCGCCTCTTTGCCTTTTTTAGCCGCCGCCTCATCTACTCCCCCTGGCAGCGCCTGGATGAATGGCTCATGCGTCTCTTTACCGCCCCTGGCCCACCTCACCTGAGAAAAAACCGGTTCCCAAAGTTTTGGTACGCCCTGGGGGCCGCGGCCGGTCTCATTATATTGTACGAATCTTATCAGGCCGGGCAGATGCTGCTGGGCCTCTCCCTGGAGCAATGGCGCGCCATTACCATCGGGCTCCTGGCCACCCTGGCCAGGGTCTTCATTGCCCTGTGCATCGCCTTGGCCTGGACCATACCCGTGGGGGTGGTCATCGGCACCAACCGGCGTCTGGCCAACTGGCTCCAGCCCCTGGTCCAGGTCACCGCGTCGGTGCCCGCCACGGCCTTGTTCCCGGTGGTGGTTCTAATGGTGGCGGGCCTGCCTGGGGGACTTAACCTGGCCGCAGTGCTCCTGATGCTGCTAGGCACCCAGTGGTACCTCCTGTTCAACATCATCGCCGGCGCCTCTGCCATCCCCCAAGACTTGAAATACACCACCGCCCTGTTGCAATTGGGCCGGTGGGAGCGCTGGCGCACCTTGATTCTGCCGGCCATTTTTCCCTTTGTCATCACCGGGTCCATCACCGCCACCGGCGGGGCCTGGAACGCCAGCATCGTGGCGGAATACACCCAGTTTGGCGGGCGGATCATTCACACCACCGGAGTCGGGGCCATTATCGCCCAGGCCACCGCGGCGGGGGATTATCCTTTGCTGTTGGCCGCGACCCTGGCCTTAATCCTCACCGTGTCCACCACCAACCGGTTATTGTGGCGCCGTTTGTACCGGTTGGCGGAGGAACGCTATCGGATGGGTTAATCCATGTCGGAGAACGGTTATTTGCTGGAGCTGCACAATGTCAGCCAGGTTTACGGCAGCGGCGAGCGTCGCTTCACCGCCATTAAGGACTTCAACCTCACCTTGAAGGAGGGGGAGTTTGCCGCCCTCTTGGGCCCCACGGGCTGCGGCAAAAGCACCCTGCTGCGAATCATCTCGGGCTTGCAGGTCCCCACCGCGGGTCAGGTGATGTACCGCAGCCGCCCCCTGGTGGGGGTCAATCCGCACGCCACCATCGTGTTCCAGACCTTTGCCCTGTTTCCCTGGCTCACGGTGCAGGAAAACGTGGAAGTGGCCCTTAAGGCCCGGGGCGTGCCAGCTAAACTCCGGGCCACCCGGGCCCTGGACCTCCTGGACCGGGTGGGGCTGGACGGCTTTGAAAACGCCTATCCCCGGGAACTCTCCGGCGGCATGCTCCAGAAAGTGGGTTTTGCCCGGGCCATGGCGGTGGAGCCGGAGCTCCTCTGCCTTGACGAACCCTTCTCCGCCCTGGATGTCCTGAGCGCCGAAGCCCTCCGGGGCGAACTCCTGGAACTGTGGACCAGCGGCAAGATTCCCACCCGGGCCATCCTCCTGGTCACTCACAACATTGACGAAGCGGTGTTCATGGCCGACCGCATCGTGGTCATGGAAAAGGACCCGGGCCGGGTGATACTGGATCTGAAAGTGGACCTGCCCCATCCCCGCCAGCGCAAGAACTCCCAATTCCTGGAGCTGGTGGATAAAGTGTACGCCATCCTGGCCGGCCAGACCCAGCCGGAACACGTGGAGTTGGGCACCGCCCCCGGTGAACCGGGGCGCACCCGGAGCCTGCCCCATATCACCATCAACGATCTCACCGGATTGCTGGAACACTTGGGAGAGATGCCCGGCAACCGCACCGACATCTACCGGCTGGCGGATGGGCTGAAGATCAATCCCGACTATTTTTTGAGTCTCATCGAAGCCGCGGAGCTCCTGGGATTCGCCACCATCGCCCACGGCGACATCACCCTCACCCCCCTGGGAGACACCTTCGCCGAGGCCGGCATCCTGGCCCGGAAAGGCATCTTCGCCACCCGCATCCGCC
The DNA here is from genome assembly GCA_016874945.1 of Deltaproteobacteria bacterium. Lineage (GTDB taxonomy): Bacteria > Desulfobacterota > Desulfobaccia > Desulfobaccales > 0-14-0-80-60-11 > VGSO01. The sequence continues at coordinate 2,479 of VGSO01000188.1, read as the reverse complement.
GCCTGCCCCTGTTCAAGTGGCTCATGACCCTGCTCAATGCCGCGGACAAAAAGCAGTTGGAGTGGGACGTGGTGCAGACCGCCCTGGAACTGGAATTTCACGAGGAAGAGGCGGAACGCCAGTTGGACACCGCCATTGACTGGGGCCGCTACGCGGAAATCCTGGCCTACGACGACGGCAGCCAGGTGCTGTACCTGGAGCCCGCGGCTTAAAAGACGGTTTTCGGTTTTGGGTTTTCGGTTTTCGGTTTTGGGTTTTCGGTTTTCGGTGAAAAGACCAGATGGTGGGGCGGATCTCCCCACCAAACCCAACCTAATGCAGACCATAGCGGGCATTTTAAGAGCCGCGCCACCGAAAAAGACTATATGATTATTGCCTTAACTCCGGAATGTAAGCTTGCAGAAATTATACCAAGTCGCAGTCGAAAGGCAACAGTTGTAGGGGCGTGATTTATCACGCCCGCCTTTGGGGCGCAATAAATTGCGCCCAATAATACCTTTTTGATTGCATCTTGGTATTATATTAGTGGTTAATATTCTCACTTCCAGGCGGTGGCCCCCAGGCGGCGGTTGAGGGCGCCGTAGTCGCCCTCTTGGGCGTAAAGGTCAGGCAGCCCGGCCACTTCAATCGCTCCGAAGCCGGCCTTTGCCAGGCAGTGCCGGAGCCCGGCCCCGTCGTACAGCCTCACCTTATACCCCTGGTCCCGCACCAGCCCCCGGCTCCGGGACAGGACCAGTTCCCGGCAGACCAGATATTCTGCCATCAGCCAGCGCCGGCGGCACACCACCAGGTCCCCGGCCTCGTGCCAGGACTGGGCCGAAAGCTGCCGCCGGATAAAATCCGGGTCGGCCACCTCCAGGAAGAAACGACCCCCGGGGTGGAGGACACGATGACATTCCCGCAGAATTGCCACATCGTCCTCCGGCGCCGCCCCGTATCCGAAGGAGTTGGCCAGGAGCAACACCGCCTGGAAGCTCTCATGGGCCAGGGGAACCCGGGCCGCGTCGGCCCGGAGGAAGGCCACCGGCAGGCGGCTTTCCCGGGCCTGGGCCTTTCCCAAGGTAAGGAGAGGAAAAGAAAAGTCCAGGACCGTCACCCGGCGGTATCCCCGGCGGGCCAATTCCAGGGCGTGGCGGCCGTGGCCGCCGCATAAATCCAAGATCGGCTCCCGGGGCTGCAACTTCAGGGCCTGGATAAGCCCGTCCACTTCCCGCCGGGTCAGCCCCCCATCCTGCACGGTGCGGGCGTCGGTGGCGAGGTACACCTCGTCAAAGAGGGTGCGCCACCAATCCGGGGGGACCTGAGGGGGGTGGGGGTCGGGCATGTCTCGTTGCCAGTGATTAGTAATCAGTAATCAGTAATCAGTAAAAACCTGAAACCTGAAACCTGCCTTTAAAACCCCGCGCCTCGGAAGTTGTATAGGCCGTCGGAGACCATAAGGGCCGGCCGGCCTTCCCAGGGCGCCGCCAGGGCCAGTTCCTTCTCCCCGGGAGTGATGGGGGCCACGTCGTCCAGCTTTCCCGCCCGCCACAGCTTCTCCAGGGTCAGGCCGTCCTGCCACAAATTCCTGGCGTAGCAGGCCATCCCCTGCAGGTGGGCCTCCTTGAGCATGCGGGGCTTGAGGCTGGTGGGGATGGGGCCCAAAAGATAGGTGAAGCCCAACTCCAAAGAACGCTGTTCCACCTCTTCCCGGATTTCTTCGTAGATATGGAAAGGCAGGGCTTCCAGGGCCCGGTTAAAAAAGTCGTCGGCCGCCTGGAGGTTCAGGGAGTCTTTAACCAGGGCCAGGGACTGGGCGCCGCCTCCGGAGCCCACGTTGGTGGGAATGCCGCCGAAGCGCCCCAGGAAGCCGATGACCCCGGCGTCGGTGATGAAGCAGCGGAAATCCGTCTGCCGCACCTCGATGCACACTGCGGCGCCCCCCGGTTCCGGCAGGGGATAGCATTCCTGCCAGGTTTCCACGGGCACCATGGACTGCACGATGTACCCGCCCTTGGTTAGGGCTTCCTCAATGGCCGCGTCGGGGTCCGGGGTCAGAAGGCCCGGAAAAATCCCGATGCCGGAATACCCCTGGGAGGGCTTGAGGATGAGGCGGGAGAAGTTTTGCCGGGTCCACTCCAGGAGGTCGGCGATCTCTTCCCCGGCCGGCCCCGTGGTGCGGCGGGGATAAAAGACCCGGGTCCAGGGGGTGCGGCGCACCGTGCTCTCACTTAAAAGATGACGATACTCCCCGGTGATGGCCTCGAAGACCCCCTTCACCCCCACGGGCTCCATGCCCCGGGGGTTGACCACCAGACCCTGGCGGATGGCCTCGGTCACCGGGGTGATGTCGATGTGCCGGCCCATTTGGAGGAGGGTGTCGTTGTTGAAGTCCACGTAAAACAGGCTCACGGGGCGGCCCCGGAGGGTCACCCGGCCTTGGGCCAGCTCCAGGTGCTCCGGCGCGGCCAGGGCCGCTTCCACCCCTTGCAGGGAATTG
>VGSO01000187.1 GCA_016874945.1 Deltaproteobacteria bacterium | reverse complement strand
TTTGGTCACCTCTGAGCGCCGAAAAATCTAAGCCTTGAGCTTTTTCGGAGCAAAGGCAATAATCGAAAATATTTTTGCTAACCGCTAACCGCTAACCGCCAACTGCCGGGTACTGGCCAATAATTACTTGATTACTGATAGCCGGCCGCGGGAGAACAAATTTGGGACGCGCCCACCATACCCCGGAATCCAACGCCCTGTGGGAAGTGGCCGCGGCCCTGCCTCTCAATCAAACCCTCACGTACCGGCTGCCCCCGGAGTTGGCCGGCCGCGCCCAGGTGGGCAGCCCGGCGCTGGTCCCGGTGGGCCGCCGGGTGGTTACCGGCTATCTCCTGGGTCCAGCCCGGGAAGTCCCGCCGGTGGCCATCAAGGACATCCGCCGAATCCTGGATGAGGTCCCCCGCTTCGGCCGTGAAATGGTGGAGCTGTTTCGCTGGGCCGCGGACTATTACCAGTATCCCCTGGGAGAGGCCCTGGGCCAGATCATTCCCGGCGGCAGCCGGATTTCCAACCCCCGCCAGGAAACCTGGGCCGCGGCTTCAGAACTGCCTGAAGGAGCGGCGCCGCCTCAACGTCTAGGGCCCAAAGCCCAGGCGTTGTGGGAGCGCCTCCGGGATAGCGGGCCTTCCCCGGTTAAGGAACTGGCCATCCCCTTTCCCGGTTGCCGGCCCATTCTGAAGCGCCTGGCGGCCCGGGGCCTGGTGCGGCTGGAGCCGCGCCCCGCCTGGCGGGACCCCCTGGAGGGGCATTTCTTAGAGTCTGAGGAGCCACTAACCCTGGCCCCGGATCAGCAAAAGGCCCGCGCCGCCCTGGTCCAAGGCATCAAAAGCGGCAAATTCTCGCCTTTTCTGCTCCATGGAGTGACGGCCAGCGGCAAGACCGAGGTTTACCTCACCGCGGCCGCGGCCGTCCTGGCCCGGAACCGCCAGGTGCTGGTGCTGCTGCCGGAGATCGCCCTGGCCCACCCCGTGGGCCTGGCCTTCCGTCGCCGCTTCGGGGAGCGGGTCACGGTGCTGCACAGCGGGCTTTCCCAGGCGGCCCGCCTGGACCAGTGGCGCCGCATCGTGCTGGGCCAGGTAGATGTGGTGGTGGGGGCACGCTCCGCGGTCTTCGCGCCTCTTCCTCGACCGGGCCTCATCGTGGTGGACGAGGAGCATGACCCCTCTTACAAGCAGGAGGGGGGATTTCTTTACCAGGCCCGGGACGTGGCCCTATACCGGGGGAAGCTGGCCCAGGCCACGGTGGTCCTGGTCTCGGCCACCCCCCAGGTCTCCACCTTCCATCGCGCCCAGGAAAGGCAATACCGCTATGTCAACCTGGCCCGCCGGGTCACCCCCCAGGCCGTGCCGGAAGTGCACCTGGTGGATTTGCGGCGGCGGCGGGACAAGGATGAACGGATAATCTCCCGGCCCCTGGCCCAGTCCCTGGAAGAGGTTCTAACCCGGGGAGAACAGGCGCTGCTCTTTTTAAACCGCCGGGGCTATTCCCGGGTGCTGTTCTGTTTGTTCTGCGGCCACGTCTTCCAGTGCCGGAGCTGCTCCGTAGCCCTCACCCACCACCAGGTTTGGGGCCGGCTGGTCTGCCATTATTGCGGCTATGGGCAAGAGGCTCCGGAGCGCTGCCCCCAATGCACCTCCGTGGCGGTGAAGCACTACGGGGTGGGCACCGAGCGGGTGGAAGCCGAAGTCCGACGCCTGCTGCCCGCCGCCCGGGTGGCCCGGCTGGACCGGGACACCGCGCCCCATAGCGGCCGGGCCGTGGAAGTCTTTGACCGGTTTGCCGCGGGAGACCTGGACATTCTGGTGGGCACCCAGATGATCACCAAGGGCCACCACTTTCCCCGGGTCACCCTGGTGGGCGCGATGGAAGCGGACCTGAGCCTGTTTTTTCCCGAATATCACGCGGGGGAGCGCACCTTTCAGCTCCTGGCCCAGGTGGCCGGGCGGGCCGGACGGGGACAAGCCCGGGGCCGGGTACTCATCCAAACCCGCCACCCGGAGCACTATGTCTTCCAGGCGGTTAAGACCTTGGATTATGAGGGGTTTTACCGTCAGGAAATCGAAGTCCGGCGCCTCGCAGGCTATCCCCCTTTCACCCGGCTGGCCCTGGCGCGCCTCAGCGGATTATCCGAAGACGGGGTGAAGCGGGAGGCCAAGAGAGTTGTCGAATCTCTGCAATACGAGGTGTCCCGGAACCAGGACCTGGCGGCCCGGGTCCGCATCCTGGGTCCCGCACCCGCGGGGCTGGCTCGCCTCAAGGGCCGCTACCGCTGGCAGATCCTGCTCAAGAGCTATGGCCGCGGCCCCCTGGCCCGGACCCTGGAACATCTGCGCCGGCTATGGTCGCCTCCCCGCCGCTCCAGAATAGACTTAAGCGTGGATATCGATCCTGCAAGTCTTTTTTAATCCACAGATTACTCAGATTGCACCAATTGTACCGTTTTCGGTTTTCGGTTTTCGGTTTTCGGTTTTCGGTTAGGAAAACCTGAAACACCAAAAACTTACAAATTGTAGAGCCTCTTGCAAAATTATGTAGCCGCTGGCTTCAGCCTGCGCCGCCACAGGCTGGAAAGCCTGTGCTACCGGATATTTCTTTAAGCAACATGGGAAAATCACAGCCTCAAAATGAATTTTGCAAGAGGCTCTGTATTTTGTGCATTTGAAACGAAATCAAGTATTAAACGCTCTTCAGCGCTTCCTCATACTCCTCATAAGCGGTCTTCTCGAAAAGCACGAAGCGCACCAGGGTGATTTCCGGGTGTTGGGCGAGATACTCCTTCACGGTCTGAAGCGCGATGCGGGCCGCCTCTTTGAGGGGATAGCCGTAGGCGCCGGTGGAGATGGAGGGAAAGGCCACGGTTTTGATCCCCTTGGCCGAGGCCAGCTTCAGGCTTTCCCGGTAGCAGGAGGCCAGAAGCTGGGGCTCCCCATGGGACCCGTCCTTATATACCGGCCCCACGGTGTGGATGACGTAGCGCGCCTTCAGGTTGCCGCCGGTGGTGAGGCGGGCCTCCCCGGTGGGGCAGCCGCCGATTTGGAGGCACTCCTCCAGGATTTTCGGGCCTCCGGCCCGGTGGATGGCCCCGTCCACTCCGCCCCCGCCCCGCAGCGAGGGGTTGGCGGCATTGACCAGGGCGTCGGTGTCCTGCCGGGTGAGGTCCCCTTCCACGATTTCCAGGACGGATTGGCCTAATTTGACCTGCATGGCATCGGCCTCCCAGGGGTAATACCGTTTTCGGTTTTCGGTTTTCGGTTAGGAAAACCTGGAATACCAATAAGTTACAAATTGTATTTGTTGCATTTGAAAGGGAATAAAGTATAAGGAGTTGAAGGAAGTGCGCGGGGGCGCGGCACGCCGCGCCCCTATATTTTCAAAGTCCTGTGAGGTGGTTAAGACTCGTGAACCACCATTCCGGCAATTAACGAAAACCGAAGACCGGAAACCCTCATTTGCTGATAAGCCGATAATGGTCCGCCTGTTTGGTCCAGGTGCTGTGGGGGAACTTTTCCTTCAGGAAGTCGTAACCCTCCCGCAAGGCCTTGGGGTCATGGGTTATCTTATACTTGACCACTCCCAGGAAGAAGGTGGCCTCCGCGGCCGCGTCCCTGTCGGGATAGCCGGCGATGACTTCTTCGAACAAGGCCCGGGCGTCGGCCAGTTGGTCCGTATCCAGCGCCCACCGGCCCTTGGCCGTCATGAAGGTGGCGATCAGGTCATCGGGGGTGAAAAAACCCACGGCCCGGTAATGTTCCTTGCCGTCGGCGTCCAGCACCAAGAGGGTGGGGGTCCAAGACACCGAATATTTGGACATCAGCTCCGCATTGGTAGTCTGAATCTGCACCGGGACATAATTGAGAGACAGAAACTTGGCGACGCGCTCGTCGGGGTACGTAACTGCACCCAACTGTTGGCAGCCCAGTCACATGGGGTTGTAAAAATCCAGGAGGATGGGTTTATTTAGTTGCCTGGCGGTTTGGTGAGCCTTGGCCAGGTCGTCGAGCCAGCAGATCTCTACGGCCATATTTGCTCCCTTTCTTGGTTAAGGCCCTGGGGCCTCCCATGGTGATTATGGTAAAAAATAATCATCCTGAAGCAAAAGGCAAGGGCGGAGAGTCAATGAACTGTGAGCCTTAGCCAGTGGTCAGCAGTTAGCTGTTGGCAGGTAGCAGGCAGCAGTTGGCAGTTGGCAAAAAATTTCTTTAGCTGAAAGCTGATGCCTGACAGCTATTCCCTATTCCCTATTCCCTATTCCCTATTCCCCGTAATATTGCATCCCCCACCCGCCATGATTATTTTAAAAAAATCAAAACAGGAAGGGGGTCGTCTTATGCGCGCCAAGTGTCTGGTGGAAGAGATGGAAGGCCGGGAACTGGATTCCTATGACCTGATTACCGCGTTGGGCCTGGTACGGGAATCCGACTGGAAAGAACTCTGGCGGCGCTATAGTCCCGGCGGCGCCCCGGGAAAGATCAACCTGCCGTTGAGCCTGGAAAATCATTACGTGGAAATGACCATTGAATCTTTGACTTCCCTGGCCGTGTCCCACAAATACCAGGCCACCCCCCACTTAATGCAGGCCCTGATCCGCCGCATTCTCTGCGGCCACCGCCATGGGTTGGTCCTGGATAAGCTGCGGAACAACGGGGTTCCCATCGAAGATGAGAACCAGCTCAACCTCTCCTGCTCCGTGGGCACCGTGGGGGTGGACATGGTGGTGAACCGGCACCCCAACACCCCGGAATACCGATTTCACAAGTTCGGCACCACCCGGGTGGAACAGGAAGAGCAGCGCCGATTGGACCACTTCGATGTGGTTTCCATCCTGTACCTGGCCCAGCAGAATCTCACCGACCGAATCCTGCACCGGTACGTGCCCCAGGAAATCCTCAATGAAGGCGCCGAAGGAGAGAAAGTGGTGCGGTTCGCCAGCCAGGCGGGAGACTACCAGTTGGATTTTTTCTTCCAGCGGATCCATAACGATTTGCCCCGGGGGGTGCCGCCCCGGGGAAACGCGGCCTCATCCACCATGCACCAGGTGGTCCGCCGCATCTTTGCCCGGCACGATCCGGCCTTAACCGCGAAAGAGCTCACCGATAAGGGGATTATCATTGGCAAAGAGGAAGTGTCCCGGGAGTTCGACCTGGCCCGCATCCTCAATGACAACTATATCGAAGTCCGGTTCACCAAAGGATAGAAAGCCTGTGCCATCGGCACTTTTCGTGACTTGGGTAAGGGATGCCTTCGAGGCGCCAGGCAGAGCCGAAGTCATCCGGCCCTGCCTGGCCTGGATTCTACCAGTTCTCCTTCCCCTACCCTACAATAGTCACGGCGATGCCCTTGGCATTTTGCACCACCTTGCTGGTGACGCTGCCCAGGAGCAGGGTTTTGGCCTTGCCCAGGCCCCGGCGGCCCATGATGATGGTCTGACTGGCCCCGGCCCCCGCCTCATTGAGGATATCTTCCGCCACGTCAAAGTATTTGGTCTTGAATTTGCTGACCACCGCGGCCTCAGACATTCCCGCCGCCACCAGGCGCCCCCGGGCCCGGGCCACCAAATCCTCCCACCGCTTTTCCTGGTCCCGCTGCCAGTTGGCCACCAACCGCTGCCGGGCCTCCCGTTCCTTGTCTTTGAGAATGTGGCCGTCATCCCAGAAGGCCGGGGGCAGCCCCGTCAGGATATGAAGGAGGGTTATTTTCACCTCAGGAGCGCTGCCGAAAGCTTGCGCGGCATATTCCACCGCGCGCCAGGCTCCTTCCGAACCGTCCAGCGCCACAAGAATATTTTGAGCCATATCAGCCTCCTGTGTGGTTCTCAAATTCAAAGGTAATCACCTGTTATTAATAGTGCAACAGGTTTCCGCGGCTTATGGTGGCACATTGTTTCATAGAAAAAAAACGAAGTGGTAAAAATTATTTTTCTCCCAACCTTTTCCCTTTTCCCCTTTATCCATAGCTTTTTGAGCCCGAGGCTGGCTGCTGCGGTCTGCTTTTTCCTTGCAAACCCGGATGCTTGACCATAGAATTTTCATAAGGAGGGGAAGGAATATGGTCCCAGTCCCCGGATACCCCCC
>VGSO01000186.1 GCA_016874945.1 Deltaproteobacteria bacterium | reverse complement strand
TGGGCCGGCCTCCCCGGCGTCTATTTGCTGCTGGAGGATTAGCCGGGCATCCGGGTCTGGGAGACAATTCCGGGTCCTTGGGGTTAAAAGGTTGGGGAAATGAAAGCTCTCTCCCCCCTTTTATGAGTTTATGAGTGGGGGCCAGGGGGATATTATGCCGTCTGCTGAAAATCCCCATAAATCCCCTGTATAAAAAGGGGGACTTTAAAACCCCGTGAGGCCCTGTCGCCACGGACCTTTAGCCACCATAAATCATCAAAGTCACTCCTAAGCAGGCGCTTAAAAGGTTCAGGATATCACGTTACCCTCGAAGCTGCCTGATGAACTATTCAGAACAGTCGCGCATCAGCCTGCGGCTCACCCGTAAAGCATGAAAAGTTATTGGCAGCTCAGGCTTTCCAGCCTGTGCCGACCGGAACTTTTCGCGCGAGAGCTTGGTAACGAGAAATGAAACGGATAATGGACATATGTATCTCACCGAATACCGACGCAAGCTCATCACCCCGGAAAAGGCCGTGGCTGCCTTGCGGGACGGCGACACCATCGTCCACGCCATGGCCGTGGGGGAGCCCCCGGCCTTGCTGGCGGCCATGGCGGACCGCGTGCGCCAGGGCGATCTTAAAGACCTCAAGGTCTATTCCCTGCTGCCCATGGCCCATTCGGCCCGCACCATCCTGGCCCCGGAGTTGACCGGCCAGATCCACCACTATAGCTGGTTCGTCAGCGCCTCGGACCGGGAGCTGGTGAAGGCCGGAGTGAATTTCTTCGTCCCCAACGAATTCCACCAGATTCCCCGCTTGTGCCGGGATTTCATGGACGTGGACGCGGCCCTCACCACGGTGTCGCCCATGGATAAAGCCGGGTTTTTCACTTTCGGCGCGGTGAACGACTATATTTCCACCGCGGCCCGGTGCGGACGGCGGCTCCTGGTGGAAGTCAATCCCCGCATGCCCCGGGTCTTCGGGGAGTCCCTCCTGCACGTCTCCGAGGTGGACGCCATTGTGGAGCACGACGCCCCCCTGCTGGAAATCACCCCCACGCCCGCCAAGCCCGAAGCGGAGCAAATCGGCCGCCTCATCGCGGAGCTGGTCCCCGACGGCGCCACCTTGCAGTTGGGCATCGGCGGCATCCCCAACGCGGTGTGCCACCATCTGGAGAATCATAAGGACCTGGGAATCCACACCGAACTCCTCTGTCCCGGCATGGTGCGCCTCATCAAGAAGGGGGTGATCACCGGGCGGGCCAAATCGTTGCACCCCCGGAAGCACGTGTTCACCAACGCCCTGGGAGACCTGGAGATGTACGAGTTCATGCACGACAACCCCAGCATGGAAAGCTACCCGGTGTCCTATACCAACGCACCCCACATTATCGCCCGCAACGACAAGATGATCTCCATCAACTCCACCCTGGAGGTGGATTTGCTGGGCCAGTGCAATTCCGAGCACCTGGGGGGCTTCGAATACAGCGGCGCCGGCGGCCAGTTGGACTTTGTCCGGGGGGCCTTCAACTCCCCCGGGGGCAAATCCTTCATTGCGTCTTATGCCACGGCCCACGACGGCGAAGTCTCCCGGGTGGTCCCCCGGTTTGCCTCGGGCACGGTGGTCACCACCCCCCGGATGGACGTTCATTACCTGGCCACGGAATACGGAGCGGTGAATCTCAAGGGAAAATCCACCCGGGAACGGGCCCTGGACATCATCGGCCTGGCCCATCCGCAATTCCGGGAGGATTTGCTCAAGGAAGCCGAAAAGATGCGGCTTTTGTGATCCACAGATTTTGCCCAGGAATTGCAATATCTGTGATAATCTGTGAAATCTGTGGATAACCTGAGGGGGTATGTCCGAAATAGCCCGCTTGATAATCATGGTCGGAGTCCTGCTGGTGATTATCGGCGTGGTCATCCTGCTGGCCCCCAAAATCCCCTGGCTGGGAAAGCTGCCCCTGGATTTCACTTACAAACGGGACAACTTCACCTTCTATTTTCCCCTGGGGACCTGCATTCTCCTTAGCATTATTTTGACGATAATTTTGGCGTTATGGCGCCGGTAAATTTTTTAACCGCAGATAAATGCCGATTAATGCAAATAATGGTTTGTCCATCTGTGTTCCATCGCGGTTTCATTTGCAAAATTTACTAAGGGGCGTATAATTATTGGATATGTAAGGAAAACCGCTCCCTTAACCCCAAGGGCATGAGGGAGGTGGACATATGCCGGAACTGCGCAAAGACCCCATTATTGACCGCTGGGTGATCATCGCCACCGAACGGGGCAAGCGGCCCCACGACTTTGTCATTGAACCCGAAGCGGTTAAAGGGGGGTTTTGTCCTTTTGATTCGGGTAACGAGCACACCACCCCTCCGGAGGTTTTTTCCATCCGGGACCCGGGCACTGAGCCCAATACCGCAGGCTGGCGTCTGAGGGTGGTGAACAACAAATTCCCCGCCCTGGTGATGCGGCCCGAGGACCTGCTCAACCGTCAGGGCGAGGGCATGTTCGACAAGATGAACGGCATCGGCACCCATGAGGTTATCATCGAACATCCCGATCACCATGCCCTGCTCACCAACATCACCATTGAGGAGTTCATTCTGGTGCTGGAGGCTTACCAGGAGCGCATGGTGAGCCTGGCCCAGGACCATCGGTATCAATATGTGCTTATCTTTAAAAACTGGGGCCGGGCCGCTGGCGCCTCTTTAGAGCATACCCACAGTCAGCTCATCGGACTGCCCATCGTCCCGGAGTTGGTCCAGGAAGAGATTCAGGGCAGCAAGCTTTACTACAAGTGGAAAGAGCGCTGCGTCTTTTGCGACATGATTCGCCAGGAACTGCAGCAGCAGTTGCGGGTGGTCCTGGAAAACCAGGAGTTCCTGGCGGTGTGCCCCTTCGCCCCCCGCTCCCCCTTTGAAGTCTGGATTCTGCCCAAGACCCATCATTCCAGCTATATGGACCTTGGCGACGCCTCCCGGCGGCAATTGGCGGAAATCTTTTCCGCGACCCTGAAGCGCCTGGAAAAGTCCCTGGGCAAGGCGCCTTACAATTTCATCCTGCACACCGCGCCGCTGCGAGAGCCGGTTTTGCCCCATTACCACTGGCATTTTGAGATCATGCCCAAGCTCACCCTGATGGCGGGGTTTGAGTGGGGTTCGGGTTTTTTCATCAATCCCACCCCTCCGGAAGATGCGGCCCAGTATCTCCGGGAGGTGAAGCTGGACGAGGTCTTATGCACATCCTGATGGTAACGCCCGAGGCCAACCCCTTTGCGGCCAGCGGCGGTCTGGCGGAAGTGATCCAGGGTCTGTCCCGGGCCCTGGTGAACCTGGGACACCAGGTAACGACGGTGCTGCCCTTGTACCGGCAGGTCAGGGAATCGGGGCGGGAACTCACCCCCACCGGCCGCACGCTCACCATCCCCCTGTCCTGGAAGACTCTTGACGCGGAGCTCTTCCAGGCCTCGGATGACGGGGTCAACTATTATTTCATCGCCCAGGACAGCCTCTTTAACCGGGAAGGACTGTACGGCACCACCTACGGCTCCTTCGAGGACAATTCCGAGCGCTTCATCTTCTTCTGCCGGGCGGTGGTGGAGATGCAGGAGGCCCTGGAACTGGAAGCCGACGTCTGCCACGCCCATGAATGGCAGACTGGGTTGGTGCCCGTGTACCTGCGCACCCTGTACCACGACCGCCCCCGGTGCCGGCGCCTGCCGGTGCTCTACACGGTGCACAACGTGGGTTACCAGGGCATTTTTTCCTCCTTTGACCTGCCCCTCACCGGGTTGGGCTGGGAGCTGTTCTCCCCCAAGGCCCTGGAGTTTTACGGCCGGATCAATTTTATGAAAGGGGGCCTGGTCTTTGCCGACCTCTTGAGCACCGTGAGCGCCAAGTACCGGGAAGAAATTCAGACTCCGGAATACGGCTTCGGCCTGGAGGGGCTTTTCCAGGAGCGGGCCTCCGAGCTTTTCGGCATAGTGGAAGGGGTGGATTACCAGTGGTGGAACCCCAGCCGGTGCCCTTATATCGCGGGCCAATACGACCAGGAGAACCTGGAGGGCAAGAAGGCTTGCAAAGCCGCGTTGCTGGGGCAGTTTAACCTGGCCTTGCCCCTTGACCGCCCTCTCATCGGCATGACCACCCGCTTCTTTGAACGCAAGGGTATCGATTTGGTGGAAAATACCCTGGATGAACTGCTCCAGGCCGACGTGGGCTTTGTCATCCAGGGCTCCGGAGAAGAGCGGCACGAGTATCTCCTCCGGGAGATCAGCCAGCGCCATCCGGACAAAATGGGCCTGGTGGTGGGTTACAGCTATGAATTAGCCCACCGTCTCATTGCCGGGGTGGATATCTTTACCATGCCCTCCCGTTACGAACCCTGCGGCCTGGATCAACTTTATTGCCTGCGCTACGGCGCCATCCCCGTGGTGCGGGCCACCGGCGGGCTGGACGAAACCATCCAGGAATACGACCCGGAAACCGGTCGGGGGAACGGTTTTAAATTCACCGGCTATACCCCCGCGGAATTCCTGGGTGCTCTTAATCGGGCCTTAACCCTTTATAAGAATCGGCCGGCTTGGGAAGCCCTCATGCGCCAGAACATGACCCTGGACTTTTCTTGGGAAACCGTGGCCCCCAAATACGTTGACCTTTATCAGAAAGTCGCTGACAAACGGCAGCGCCTGTTGGCGGGTTAAATCTTTATGGCAGGTGAACGGACTGCGTTTCTCAATCAGATGGTGGAGGTTTTCACCTCCACCGTGAGCTTTGGGGAGCGCCTCAACAACATGGTCCACCTCCTGGGCCGGAACCTGAAAGTGGAACTGGCCCTTTACTTCGCCCTGGACAAGGCCAAGGAGACCTTATTCTTAAATATCAGCAGTCAAGGACCAGTGCCCCCCCATCTGCGGGTGGAATTCCCCGTGGGCCAGGGAGTGGTGGGCGAGACGGCCGTCACCCGCAAGATCAAGGTGATACACCGGAACCATCGCCCGGTCCTGCCCGTCGATGCGCCCCTGGCCAAGCTTCACCCCGCCTACCAGACTTTGGCCTCCTTTCCGGTGGCCGACGACAACTTCCTTTACGGGGTCTTGCTGTTGATGGATCGGGAGGACCGCAGCATCACCCATGCGGAACGCCAGAGCGTGCAACTTGCCTGCTTGATGCTGGCTGGGACGCTGCGCCAGGCCATCCTTCAGGACGAGGCCAAGAAGCGCATCGCCGAACTCTCCGTCCTCTTCGAGGTGGGCAAGGCCCTGTCTTCGACGGTGGAGCTGGAGGTTTTGCTGGAACGCATTGTCAGCACCACCGCCAAAGTCATCACCGCCCGGGGCGCCTCCTTGCAAATAGTCGACGCGGTAACCGGAGAAGTCCGGGTCTCTTCCCGTTATGGCCGGATCCCCCCGGAAGGGCCGTTTCCGCCACCGGACTTTCCCGGTCCCGGGGGGCCGGGGACGGCGCCTCACTTTGAGGCCCAGGCAGCCGACTCCCAGGGCCACACCCATTACTGTCTGGCGGTGCCCCTCATCTTCAAAGGCCAGCTGCGCGGCGCCCTGTGCGTCTATGACAAGTTTGCCCTCAACGGCGACTATCTGCCCTTTGACCCGGAAAACCGCCAACTGTTGTACACCATGGCCGGGCTCATCGTCAGCGCCATCGAAAATGCCCTCACTTACCAGCAGGTGGAGGAACTGGCAGAGAAGAACCAGCGCATGGTGAAAAACCTCACCGCGCTCCAGGAAATCTCCCAGGCCCTGCTGACCACGGTCCAGACCGATAAGATTTTGGGAATCATCCTCCAGGGCCTCACCCTGGAACACGGTCTGGGATTTGACCGGGCCATGGTCATGCTGGTAGATGAAGCTGACCAAACCTTAAAAGGCGCCCGGGCCGCGCAACGCACCCCCCTCCTGCAGGATCTCCCTTTGCGGGAGGGCCTGCTGCTCCCACTATCCCAGGAAATACCGGTGGCCGCCTGGGAAATTCCCCTTCAGGCCCAGGGTCCCATGATCACTGCGGCCTTGCATAAACGCCCTTACCACCACCATACGGGCCAGGTCCAGGAGCTGTCGCCGGAGCTTCGGAAATACTATTCTCCCCCGGAGTTCTCCATGGTCCCCCTCGTGGTAAAAGACCGGGTTACCGGAGTGATCCTGGTGGACAACGAGGCT
>VGSO01000185.1 GCA_016874945.1 Deltaproteobacteria bacterium | reverse complement strand
GGTTGGCCCGGCGCCGGTCGCCGTCGGGGAGGATGCCCAGGCTCACCCCGCCGGCTTCCGCCGCGCCCTGGGCCGCGGCGGCCATGACGCCGCCCAGGCCCCCGCAAATTACCACCGCGCCCCGCCGGGCCGCTTCCCGGCCCACTTCCCGGGCCAGGGCCTCCAGTGGGGGATTGACCTCCCCACCGCCGATAACCGCGAGATACATAGTTTTCGCCATGAAAATAGCCCTCAACTAAATGGCTAGGCTAACCTTTCTCCTCGTTCCCGAGCTAAAGACCCGCTCCATCCGGAAGTGCAGCCTTGCAGCCCACGGAGACAACCTGATGACAGGATTTGTTCCATTTGTTACCATATAACTAATCAGGAAGGGATAGAAAATCGTTAGCGGAATTCGGCTGTGATAATTTGGGATGGTTGCGAAAGTGGGTTGCGGGGAGGACCGGGACAGCAAGTCCTCCGCCCTCCCCTCAAGACTAATGGCAACAGCCTCAATTTAAGGTCTGCGCCATGGCTCTCCGGCTCTGGAAAAGTTTTATAAGCCGACCGCCCCCCTGCCCTTCCGGTCATGCCTCTATGGCAATCATTTGCCGAAAACCGGAAACCGAAAACCTCAAATCCCGGAGCACACCGTGGGTGGCGCTCTTAGTGGCCTTAACCGCGGCCGCGGCGTGCGCCTCGGTCCCTTATACTGACCGCCGCCAGCTCCTGTTGGTATCCGAAGGCCGGGAAGTCGCCATGGGATACCAGGCTTTTCAGCAGATCCGCCGCCAGTACCGCCCCGAGCCGGACCCGGAACTCAATTACCTGGTCAATCAGGTGGGCCGGCGCCTGGCCGCGGCGGTAGACCGCCCCGACTTTGCCTGGGAATTCGTAGTCTTCCGGGATGATAAAATTACCAACGCCTTCTGCCTGCCGGGAGGCAAGGTGGGGGTCTTCACGGGCATTTTGCCCTATACCCAGGACGAGACGGGCATGGCCACGGTCATAGCCCATGAAACGGCCCACGTCCTGGCCCGCCATGCGGGAGAGCGGCTGAGCCATGCCATGCTGGCCCAGATGGGGGGGCTGGGTCTGAGCCTGGGTCTGGGGTCCGTCAACCCCTATGCCGGCCAGGCCATCGCGCAGGGCTACGGCCTGGGGACCCAGATGGGGATTTTGCTCCCTTACAGCCGGAAACAGGAATCGGAGGCGGACCGCATCGGCCTTATCCTCATGGCCAAGGCGGGTTACGATCCGGAGGGGGCCATCGTTTTTTGGGAAAGGATGATGCAGAAGGATAAGGACAAGACCCGCCTCCCCCAAGTGCTTTCCAGCCATCCCACCGACGAGAACCGCATCCTGGCCATGAAGGAATTTCTCCCCCAGGCCCGGCAATATTACCGGGAGACGCCGGGCGCCGCCCAGACCCAGGCGCCGCCGCCCCCGCCTAAGGTGGAAACCAAGATGAGTCCGTAGGAGAGAAAGGTTTCAGGTTTCAGGTTTCAGGTAGTGGGCTATCCAGTCTAGATTTCTGATTCTTCCATCCCGCCGGTCTCTTCGGCAGCCCCGCTCTCCATGGCCTCTTCCATTATTTCATCCACTTCCCCGGGGAAGTCCTCGCCCATTTCCTGACCGAACTTTTTCAGCAACCGGGCCATGCTCTTGGGGTCGTTTTCGTCCACGTTGTCCCACAGGGCGGGGTCGGCCAGGCGCTCCAGGCGGGTCTCCTCGGACAGGCGCACGTTAACCCGGGACAGCAGACGCTCCAGCTTGGAGCTGCCGCAGCGACGGCAGACGGGGGTTAAGGGTTCGCTCACCCTGAGGATGAGAAAGCTGGAAACCCGGCGGCAATCCTGGCAGCGGTATTCGTAGATAGGCATTTAAAAACAGTTTTCAGTTTTGAGTTTTGAGTTCTTATACCAGGTCGCAATCAAAAGGCTTTAAATGTAGCGTTATTTATCACGCCCGCCTTTCGGACGCAATAAATTGCGCCCCTAAAAATACCCCTTTGAGTGCACCTTGGTATTAGTTTGAAAAAAAATGAAATACTCGCTCTCCCCCCAATCACCTGTCACCCGAAGGGGGGATAATGAATTCCCAGATTCTGCTAACATACCTGTTAACCCATTGATTATCTAAGTTATTTAACTAAAAACCGAAAACTAATTCTTGGGGACCCTGACCCGCATCTTTTCCAACCGCGCCACCTGGCGCTGCATCTCCGCCTTGCGGGAATCCCCGGCGGACAGATTTTGCAGGGCTTTGCGGAAATGAAAGAGCGCGGTGGGGTAATCCTTGGCCTTCAGGCTATGGAAACCCAGGTAATAATGAGCCGGCCCCAACTGTCCCTTCTCCCCATAGAGGGTCCCCAGATTGTAATAAACGTCAAAAAAAACCGGGTTCAGGTTGTGGACCTTTTCGAACAGGGGCAGGGCCTTGTCGTTCTGGCGGCGCTCCTGGTAGATGCGCCCCAGGTAGTAGAGGATGACGTCGTCCTGGGGATTGGCCCGGGAGAGCTGCTCCAGGATCTGTTCGGCTTCCGGATAGCGGTTGCGGCTAAAGTAAAAAATCCCCAGGTCCCGCTGGATCATGGTGTTGTGGGGGGCCAGCTTCAAGGCCTGCTGGAACGCGGCCACCGTTTCATTGCCCAACTCCAACCGGGCCATGGCCAGGGCCCGGCCGTAAGCCGCGGGGGCATTTTTCGAGTCCCGGGCCAAGTCCTGGTTGACCCGCCTTAGGAGCTGGTGGGGATTGCCGCACACGGCTTCCATTTTTATGGCAAAGTAGGGGAAGTCCGGGCCGCTCTGCCCCCCCTGGGCCGGCAGTTTTTCCTGGTGCATGCTCAACTGGTGGGATAGATCCACCAAACGTTCGTTAATGTCCGGGTGGGTGCTAAGATAAATGGGCATGTCCGAGCCTTCGAACCAGCGCTGCTTGCTCATTTTCTTGAAGACGCTCAGCATGTCCCGGGGGTCATAGCCCGCTTTCAACATCCACTTAAACCCCAGGCCGTCCGCTTCCCGTTCAAAATCCCGGCTGTATTTGAGCATGCTGCTGGCTCCCAGGGCGGCGCTGCCCACCATCAGGCCTTCAGACAGGCCCGGCACTCCCAGAAAAATCCCGGCCAAAGCCCCGGCAATGCTGGCTAGGTTGGCGATTTTGGCCTTTTCCAGCTGTTTGGACATATGCCGGGCATAGATATGGGAGATTTCATGGGCCAGAACCCCGGCCAGCTCCCCTTCCCGGTCCATGCGGCGGATCATGCCGCTGGTGATGAAGACATAGCCTCCTGGGACGGCAAAGGCATTCATGCTGGGGTCGTTGATGATGAAGAAGCGGTATTTAAAGGGCTGAGGACCCAGTTGGGCCACCAGCCTCTGCCCCAGGCGGTTAATATAAGAGGTGAGAAAGGGTTCTTCCAGGGTGGGCATATACTGCTGCATCTGAAGGAGAAACTCCTCTCCCAACTGCCGCTCTTTATCAACGGTAAGGGAGGTGAACATCTCCGTGATGGCCCGGGCCGGGTGCAGAGGAATTGCGGCCCAAAGCGCCGCCGCAATAACTGCCAAAGCGACCCGCCGGCAGAAGAAGTTAGCCATGGCGAGCTCGGCCCTGGTCGGTCTTGGGGGACCGGGGAGGTTTCTTGGACGACATGGTAGGTTTAGGCGGTTTCAGGGCTTCGGCGGTAATCCGGGGAGCGTCGGCCCATAATCCTTCCAGGTTGTAAAACTCCCGAAGGGATTCGCTGAAGAGGTGAATCACCACGTCGTTGTAATCCAACAACACCCAGACCCCTTCCTGGATTCCTTCCTCACCCAGGGGCTTGACCCCGGCCTGGGCCAGGGCCTCTTCCACGTAACCGGCCAGGGCCACAACCTGGCGTTTGGCCACGCCCGAGGCAATGACAAAGTAGTCGGCAAAGGAGCAGAGTTTTCTGACGTCCAGGGCCACCACGTCCAGGCCTTTGCGCGCCGTCAGGGTCCGGATGGCCAGCTCCATCAGCTTTTCCGAGTCTAAGGGAACCGGGGCGGTCGCGGTGATTACCTCCCTTTAAAGATATAATTTATTTTTAATTATATATCCTCGCACGGCCTCAGGCAAGAGGTAGCGGATGGACCGTCCGGCTCGCACCAGGGAGCGGATCAGGGTGGCGGAAATGTCCATCAAGGAGGTGGACACTACCAGCACCCGGTAACCTGAGGGGTGCTGAAAGCCGCCCCCCTCCGCCAGGGGCTGGAAATATGGATTGACCTCTCCCCGGAGCACTTCCTCCAACTGGCGGCGGTCATAGCCCGGACGGTCCAGGACCACGAAGTGGCACAGGCTGAAAAGCTCCCGGAAATCCTTCCAGGTGGAAATTTCCAGGATGGCATCCAGCCCCAGGATGAAATAGAGCTCCCAGGTCTGGCCCAGCTCCCGGCGCAGGAGCCGAACAGTTTCTATGGAATAGGATTTGCCCGGACGCCGGCCCTCGACGTCCGAGACCTCCGCCCGGGGGTTGTCCTCCACCGCCAGGCGGGTCATCTCCAGGCGCACCTCGAAGGGGGTGATTTCCGGGGGCGACTTGTGGGGCGGCACCGCCGCGGGGATGAACCAGAGGCGGTCCAGGGACAGGGCCTCCACCACCTCTTCCCCACTGCGCAAGTGCCCGTAATGGATGGGATTGAAGGTCCCTCCAAATAAACCCAGGCGCTTGGGTGGTGGGTTTGTCATAGCTTTCAGTAATCAGTGATCAGTGGGCAGTGGGCAGGGTTTATTCCCACGGGCTTTCAGCCTTGGTACCCATATTTCCTAAACCGCAAACTCGAAAATAAACTCTGAACTCTGAACTTTGAACTCTTAACTTTGAACCTTGAACTCAACCACTGATTACTGATTACTGATTACTGACCACTGATCACGTCCTTATCTGGCCGTTTCCGTAAACGATGAACTTGGTGGTGGTGAGTTCCTCCAGGCTCATGGGGCCGAAGGCGTGGAGCTTGGAGGTGTTGATGCCGATTTCCGCGCCCAGCCCCAGCTCTCCCCCGTCGTTGAAGCGGGTGGAGGCGTTCACCAGCACCACCGAGGAATCCACTTCCTTCAGGAACCGCCGGGCCCGGTCATAGTCCCGGGTGATGATGGCCTCGGTATGGTTGGAGGAGTAACGGGCGATGTGGTCCAGGGCCCCGTCCAGGTCCGGGACCACTTTCACCGCCAGGATGAGGTCCAGGAACTCGTAGCCCCAGTCTTCCTCCTTGGCCGGGACTGCCTGGGGGTCGATCTCCCGGGTGCGGGGGCAGCCCCGGAGTTCCACTTTAGCTTTCCGTAACCGTGCATTCATGCGGGGGAGAAAAACCGGGGCCTCGGCCTGGTGCACCAGCATGGTCTCCATGGCGTTGCACACCCCGGGGCGCTGCACCTTGGCGTTGAAGCACACGGTTTCGGCCAGGTCCAGGTCGGCGCCCTCATCCACAAAAATGTGACACACCCCCTTGTAGTGCTTAAGCACCGGGATGCGGGAGTTCTCCGCCACGAAGCGGATGAGGCCCTCCCCCCCCCGGGGGATGATAAGGTCCACTAACTCGTCCTGCTTGAGAAGCTCCAGGGTGGCTTCCCGGGCCACGCTGGGAATAACCTGGACCGCGGCCGCCGGTATGCCGGCCTCGGCCAGGGCGTCCTGCATGAGCTTCGCTAACGCCAGGTTGGAGTGAATAGCTTCTTTGCCGCCTTTGAGGATGACGGCGTTGCCGCTTTTCAGGCACAGGGCGGCGGCGTCCACCGTGACGTTGGGCCGGGACTCGTAGATAAAGCCGATGACCCCCAACGGAATGCGCTGGCGGCCCACCAACAGGCCGTTGGGCCTAACCCACATGCCGGTCACCGCGCCCACCGGGTCGGGCAGCGCCGCCACCTCATGCAGCCCCTTGACCATGGAGTTTATGACCTTATCGGACAGGGTGAGGCGGTCGATAAATGCCGCGGGATAGCCCTCCTTCCCGGCTTTATCCACGTCCCGGGCGTTTTCCGCCTGAATGGCCGCCTTCCGCTCCTCCAACAACTCCGCCATGCGCAGGATGGCCCGATCCTTCACCGCCCGGCCCAGCGCGCCCAACTTCCGGGCGGCCTGTTTGGCGTCGAATGAGATTCCTTTAATAATTTCCGCGATATCCATCATCTCTCCAACTTAGCTTGTATTCCAACCTATGGCGCCTCCGGCA
>VGSO01000184.1 GCA_016874945.1 Deltaproteobacteria bacterium | reverse complement strand
GCGATATGGGAGGTATTATCTAACGTAGTAGTGTAAGAGGCTCTGGCAAAATTCATTTTGAGGCTGCGATTTTCCCATGTTGCTTAAAGAAATATCCGGTAGCACAGGCTTTCCATCCTGTGCCGGCGCAGGCTGAAGCCTGCGGCTACATAATTTTGCAAGAGGCTCAATAAGTTACAGATTAAGTTAGTTGCACTTGAAAAAGAAAATGGTATTAGTCAGGTTCCAGGTTTCTGGAAAAGGACCAGGCAAGGAAAAAAATCGCCAAAAAATCAGGATTTACTTAATTCTTGGGTTATTATTGGGAAGAACGCGGGCTTATCAATACTAACCACTAACCACGGATTACTGATTACGGATCACTGGAAACTGGAAACTGAAAAATGCGCCCTTTCAAGGAAATTAAGGATAACTATAAGTTCACCGAGTTGGAGGCCGAAACCCTGAAAGTCCTGGGGCCGGTGGTGGAGCCCCATGCTGACCGCATTGTCTCGGACTTCTACAACCTGTTCCTCCAGATGCCGGATGCGGCCAAATTTTTGACGGAGGAACGGCTGGAACGGCTCCGGGGCCTACACCGGACCTGGCTCCTGGCCCTGTTCCAGGGTTCCTATGATGACCGCTATTTCCAGCGCCTCCAGCGCATCGGCCATGCCCACGTACGTATCGGGCTGTCGGCCCATTTCGTTTACGTGGGGATAAATCATATCCGGCTCCAGCTTCTGCGGCTCATCGAAACGGAAGTGGAAATCCGGTTGCGGGAACCGGCCGTCCTGGCGGTGGAAAAAATCCTGGACCTCAACCTGGACATCATCGCCCGCACTTACCACGAAGAGGAAGTGCATCGCATCTTCGTTTCCCACCGCCTGGACAGTCTCTTAATCCGTTTTGCCCAGCGCTTCACCTTCGGACTGGACCTGCTGCTGGTGGTGGGGCTTATCGGACTCTCCCTGGGGGTGGTGGCCATGCTGGTTTCCGACGTGAGCCAGGTTTTCACCGGCGCCCCTTCCCAGGCCCTGGTAGCGGCCATGGGCTCGCTGCTGGTCCTATGGATGGTCATTGAGCTGCTGGACGCGGAGATTGACCGGCTCAAGGGCGGCGCCTTCAAACTCCACCTATTTGTGGGGGCGGCCCTGGTGGCTTTTATCCGCAAGATCCTGGTGGCCACCATGGCCCATGAAACCTCAGAGACCCTGGCCCTTTACCTGGGAGGGGTCTTTATCCTGGGCGTCATTTACTGGCTGGTGTCCCGGGCCGAAACTCCCAGGGGATAGGGAATAGGGATTAAGGACAATGTTGTTCACTTAAGCATCGGCGATCTCTATTTGTCGTACAAGGGGCGGGGTTTCCCCGCCCGATAAATTAGCATTTTCAAACACGGGCGAGGAGACCTCGCCCCTTGTGGGATGTTTAAGTGAACAGTATTGGGAGGGGGGCGCGGTCCCTATTCCCTATTCCCTATTCCCTGACCTGGCCGGGCGGCTCCTCCCCGGACACCCCCGGGGTCTCGGCGAAGCGGTGGGGCAGGCGGATGGTCACGGTGGTGCCCCGTCCCACTTTGCTCTCCAGGGAGATGACCCCCCGGTGTTCGTCCACGATCTGCCTCACAAAGACCATGCCCAAGCCCGTGCCCCCGATCTTGGTGGTGTAAAAGGGGACAAAGACCTTTTCCACCACGTCGGGGGGCATGCCTCGCCCCGTGTCCTGGATGATCAGGACCGCGTAGTTTTTTTCCATGGACGTCTTGATGATGACCTTTCCCTGGGACGGGGTGGCTTCCACGGCGTTGCGGATGATGTGAGAGAAGGCCACCTTGAGCAGGTGGCTGTTATAACGGCCCACCAAGGGGTGGGGACAGGTTTCCGTTATCAGGATCAAACTTTTGGCCCGGATTTCCGGGGTGAGCAGCTCCAGGGTGGACCGGGCGATGACGTTGAGGTCTTCCTGGCCAAAAAAAGAAGTTTTCCGCTGAGCCAGGGTTTCGAAGCGCTCCACCATGCCCTCAATCCGCCGGGCTTCCTCGGCGATGGCCGCCACCCAAGCCCGGCTGGGGTCCTCCGGATCGGTCTTGCGCAGCAGCCGGTGGCTGAAGCCGCCGATGACATGGAGCGGGTTGCGGAGGCCATGGGCCATGCCCAATGCCATCTCGGACATGGTGCGCTCCATCACCAGGGCTTCCATCTCCCGGTTCAGGGCCAGGATCTCCCGGCTGGTCTCCTCCAATTGGTGGTGGTCGGCCTCCATCCGCTGATAAAGACGCTGAATGTTATAAAAGAACAGGGTGATGGTGGCTATGGCCACATAAATGATACTGTCGAATGCCCCCGCGAGGCGGCGCAAATCCTGGAGGTAGGAATAGCCGAAAACCGTGATAATGTCCTGCAAGGCATGGGAGACGACGTGGGATATGGAAAAGAAGAGAAACGCGCCGCAGAGCCAGTAAAAAAAGAGCCACAGGGCGTTTTCCCGGTCCTGGGAAACCAGTCGGGAACTGAAGTGAAAGGCGCGTAACGCGAAGATAACCACCAGCAGGGAGCCGACGACCTTGGCGATCCAATGAGGGAGCAGGGGCAGCGAAATCATGGCCGGGCCTCTTGGGCGAAGGTCTTAAGGCCGCGGTAAAAAAAATAAAAAGCCGGCGCCAACAGCACAAAGTGGTTTATCTGGGTAATGTAGTAAAGCCAGGAATTGGCGTCGTACATGAGCAGGCGCTTGTCCCACCCCCCTCCCAGAATCACCGGATTGACCAAGGCCCATTCGGAAAAGTGGCCCACCACCGCGTCCAGGTTCCAGAGGATAAAAAACCAGGCCGCCCAGGAAAGATACCGGAAGCCTTTATATTTTAAGAGGTTTTCCCGGTGAATCTGCCGGAGGAAAAAGGCCATGGCCCCGGCGAACAGCAAGTGGGCGATCTGGTGAACATAAGACCCCGTGGTGATCCATTGGGGGCCAAAGGCCAGGACCGGGGAAGGGAAGGCCAAATAAAGAATCGATGCCGCCAGCAAGACCTGGAAAGTAGCCATAAAATTCCCCTCTTTTCTATTTTGAGCACATCTGGGAAAATTGTCAATAAGCCGGAGGAGGGTCCCGGTCCGGGGAGAAGTTCCCCCGGCGCCCCCGGCAGGTCCGCCTGCTCCCGGTGGTGGGAGACGAGGTGGGGCCGTCGTTTGACGGAATAGACGGTGTCCACAGGCCAGCCGACGCCACTAATTTCTTTCTGGTTGGTGAATATGGAGGTATGGCCTTGGATTTCCTTCTCGGAGTAAAAAAATAATCAAAAAATGAAAAGGGACCGAAAATTGTGCTATCATGCCACAAGAAAAAGATTCGGCTTCAAGACCCCTTAAGCCCAAAATCGTCCCATCGGGAAGGGCAAAGCTCAGCCTAAAAGACAATCGTAATGAAATAGGTCGCCATGAAAAAGAAGGAATCTTTCTGGACCTCTTTTCCCGGCATCCTAACCGGCGTGGCCTCTCTGGTCACGGCGCTTACCGGCCTGTTATATTTTTATTTCCTGATTCAAACCAAGGAAAAGGGGGAGCCCATGTCCCCCCCTGCGGTCACGGTGCTCCCCACCACTCCCGCAGATCTGGCCGAGCAGCCGTCTCCCCGACCGGCGCCGGCGCCGGCGCCCACCGGCATCTTAGTCAGAGTGACCGCCAAACCCCGGGTAAAGGCGGGCGATGACACCAAGATTATGGTCACCGCCCTATCCTGGGATGGGAAGGCGGTGCTCCCCCAGGCCCGCGTTGACCTGGCGGCCACCGCCGGTTATTTTGAGGAGACCCGCTCTCCCCAGATATCGGGGTTTACCGACAAGGATGGAATGTTCAAAGCGAAATGGGAAACCTCGAAAGAAGCGTTTCCCAAGACCGCGCAGACAGTAGAGTTCCAGGCAACCATTACCCTGGGAACTCAAAAGGCCTATGGCAAAAGCGCCATCACGGTTATTGGAGATTAATGTCTTGAGCCTCTTGCAAAATTATGTAGCCGCAGGCTTCAGCCTGCGCCGGCACAGGCTGGAAAGCCTGTGCTACCGGATATTTCTTTAAGCAACATGGGAAAAATCGCAGCCTCAAAATGAATTTTGCAAGAGGCTCATGTCTTGTAACCCAAATAATCCTGAAGGGGGAGAACTTTATGTTGAGGAGCAGACTGGTCCCGGTAGTTATCGCCCTCCTGGCAGTTCTGGTCCTGGCAGGCCCGGCTTCGGCCAAGCTGAAATTTTACGGCAATGTGGAAAAGATGCCGGCCACAGGTTCCCTGGGGGAATGGGTGGTGGATGGCAAGACCGTACAGGTCCTGGAAGACAGCAAGATCGATATGGATAAAGGCCGTCCGGAAATTGGCGCCTTCGTCAAGGTCAAGGGCCTGAAATACGAAAATAAGATCCTGGTTTACGAGATTGAAGTGAAAAAGGGCAATTTCAATCCGCCCGCCAAGAAGTAAAGGCAAATTCTTCTCTTAAGGCGGCCGCGGGCGCTTCTCCCGGAATTGCGCCAATAAATAATCTCTGATAATGGCGTCGCTAAAAATTCTCGTGGTGCCTACGTTTGTTGGCCAAAATTCTGATTCTCGCGATCCTGGGCTGTTTGCTTCCATCCTTGGCCGTGGTCTGGGAGGAGGCTTCCGGGGCGCCCCAAGCCCGCCCTACCACCACCGGCCCCATTATCACCGACACTGCGGAACCGGTTCCCCCCGGAAGCCTCCAGATTCAGCCTTCCTGGCAGGTGGGCTTGGTCCAGGGGAATTTTTCCGGCAGTTGGCAGGGCCGCAGCGCCGGCGGGGATTTTATCTGCCTGACCATCCCGGTGCAGTTCACCTATGGCCTAGCACCGAATCTGGAAATAAAGCTCATGGCGCCCTATGTTCACAATTGGGCCGGCAACGTGAACCAGCCGGGACCCCGGGGGGAGCGGGGCGCGGATTTTGGGGGACTGGGGGATATCAACCTGTTTGCCAAATACCAGCTCCTGGCGGAAACCGCCATCCGCCCCACGGTCAGCGGGGTGCTGGGTTTTAATTTTCCCACCGGCCGCCATGTCCGCCTCAACCCCGGCAACCTGGGAACCGACAACCTGGGAGGCGGCACTTATGGCCTGACCCTGGGGGTCAATCTTTCCAAGTGGGTGAAACCCCTTTATCTTTATGCCAACCTCTGGTACAGCCTGGCCCTGCAAACACGGCAGCACCCGGAGCACCAGGCGTTGACTCCTCTGATTACCTCCCTTCATGAACAAGACCAGATCAATTTCAACCTGGCCGCGGAATGGGTCCTGACCCCCCGCTGGGTCCTGCTGCTGGAATTTTACAGCATCTGGGAAGTGGGGCCGCTGTTGGCCCGGCCTCATGAGCCGCCCGGGGCGCTTCTGGGAATTTTGCCGGGAATCGAGTGCATCCTCAGCCCCCGGTGGAGCTGCGCCCTGGGGGTGGCCCTGGATTTGGCGGGCAAGAACACCGAGTTCAAATATACCCCGGTGTTTACGGTGCTTCTTAGTTTTTGAGTGATTTATGGGGGGGAGGGCCAGGGAGCAACGCTCCCTGCCCTCCCCCCAAGCCCCCCTCCCAACCCTTTAAGGGAGCTGGGGAAGTCGGGGCCTGTAGCCCCGACTTCCCCCGCCTGATTATTTCCCCTTATGGGATTGGGGGTGGGGGTTTGGGGGAGGGGAAAAGGGCTGGCGCCCTTGGCCCCCTCCCCCAAATCCTCAATGGCCCCGGCGCACGAAGGTATAGCCCAGGTCGTCGGGGCGGGGGGCGGCTGCCTTAGCGGCTTCGGCCTCGGCCTTAAGCCGGTCCAGCGCGGCCTGGACCTGGGCCAGCTCCCCTTTGAGGCCCTGGTTTTCCCCTTCCAGTTCAGCCGTCCGCTGCCGGGAGACCCGCTCCCGCACCTCCAGGGCCGCCATCTGGCCCTTCAGCTGGACCAGCTCCTCTTTGAGGGCTTGATTTTCCGCCTCCAGGGCCGCCCGGGCCGGGTCTGGGCCTGGGGGGGCGGCGCCCCGATGGGGGATTACTTCGTCCAGGGCGTTTCCCTGAACCGTGACGTCCAAAGGATTTTCCCCGATGGTGCGGCGTTTTGCCATATTACCCCCTTTCCTGTTCCATGATTTCTTGGGCCAAGGCCCGGTAATCCGAGGCTCCGGCGCTTTTGGGGTCATACTGGGTGATGGGCTGGCCGAAGGAGGGACATTCC
>VGSO01000183.1 GCA_016874945.1 Deltaproteobacteria bacterium | reverse complement strand
GCCCGGGAGTTCGTGGCGGGAACCGACGCGATAATGCACCTGGAGGGACAGGATGGGGAGGCGCTTGTCCGGCAGCACGAAGAGGACGAGGCCGTTGGGGAAATCGAAGCGGACCATCTCGATTTCAGGCTGCCAGGCCGCGGGGTTGAACTTTCGGGTATCGGTCATCAAAAATTCTCCTGCTTGGCATTATAAGAATCACAAGAACTTAACTATGATTATATTAGAGAACTTACATTATGAAAGTTTATCTTCTTCAAATATATCTGGTGTTTCATGATCCCAGTATCGTAACATTATTTTGCTGTATATTTCTCTGCCAACTATAAATGCCCTGCCGTTATCCCCTTGAAACACCTGCCATACGGGCGCGCCCTCTCCTTGTTTTTTAGCAAATTTCATTAAAACGTCTATCCCAATTCGGGAGAAATACCATATAGCTTTGCAAACCTCTGGTAAAGTGCGAAGCGAAGTAATGCTTGTTTTCCCGAAGATTCCAGGAGTATGGTGATAAGGGGATAAAACTGAAGGTGGTTCAGCAGCGAAGAGAGATGCTACATAAGATGGGTGAACATATTGAGAGCATAGAGATAAAGTTTCTTTTCTCCACGCCTTAAGGTCTCTAACTACTTCTTCTTCCAAATTTATCTTTTTTTCAATCTTAGCAAGAATACCATCTAATTTTTTGGATGAGAGTTCTTGATTCCAAAATTTTTTTGCTATTTCAAAATCCTGCGCGGCCATAAAGTTATTTGCCAACTCAATATCGTCAATGACAGCGATACAAACATTTAATGTTTCTATTAATGTACGTAGCAGCATTTTGGCAGAAGCGTCAAGGCCGGATAAAATTAATCTGCGAATTGCAACTGAATGAGCACACGCGGAACCAACAAGAGCAAACGGAACAAGTATTGCTTTGTCTTTTTCAAAATCTCCAGTCCGAGCAAGTGAGAGTGCTACATGAAGCTGAGCAAGCCATTGTATCCCTTCATTGAGTATGCTAATCCATGGTTCCAAATTTTTAACTGCCTCTTTTTTAGCTTCTTTTTCACTTTTGTTAAGTAATTTTAAAAAATTTCTATCCCAGGCTATTTCATCAGATTTTTCAGACAATTCTGCAAACGCTTCATCCCATAATTGGGAAATTTCTTTTTGAATTTTATTCATAGTCCTTGTAATACACAGAAACTTTATTTGGGTCCCGGCGGATACCCGCTCCAGCGCTGCAGCAAGCTCTCATCCACCTCAATCTTCAGGGGCGCGCTCTCCACAATGGGAATCCGGGCCGGTTTCTCGCCCCGGAGAATCCTTTGGGCCAGGGCCCCGGCTTCCTCCCCCAGGCGTTCATAGTCCAGGGCGACTTTCAACACCGCGCCCTTGTCCCGCATCTCCGGATGGCTGCTCAGCACCAGCACTTCGCCCTTCCGGCCCATTTCCAGGAGCCCCTCAGCATAGCGGGAGGCGCTAGGCGCGGGAGGCAGATAGATGACCCGGGCCCGGCGGGCCAGAAGACTCTCCAATCCCCGGCGGTCTCCCGCGGCGTCGGTGGAGGCCTCGGTAAGAGGCCACACCCCCAAGGCCGGGGCCTCCTTCAGGAAGCCTTCCTTCATTTCCACCGCCACCCCGTCGTTGGGGTCGCAGAGCATTCCCCAGGTTCCCGCCCCCAACAAGGAGACCCCCTGTTCCAGGGCCGCCCGCACCGGCGTGGGGGAAGCGATGCCGGTGATGTTCTCCTGGTGGTCCCCCGGCTTTTCGGGAAAATAGGCCGCGCCGGAAAAGTAGGGGTTGGCCACCAGGGCGAAGACCACGGGAATCTTTTTTTCCCCGGGTGCGGTCCACATCAAGGCCGGGGTGCCCAAGACCACCAGAAGCCGGGGCCTTCGGGTCCGGAGGCGGCGCAATGCTTCCGGCCCCTGCTCTCCCCATTCCGGAACGCAGAGGACTTCCACCGGCGCCGGCCCCAGGGCCTTTTTAAGACCCTGGATCGCCTGGCGCAACCGGGGTGAATCGGGAGAGCAGAAGATGATGACGGGGCCATTTTCCGCCCGGCCGCATCCCTGGGACAGGAGCAGCAACAGAATCGCAGCAGCCAGGCGACTCACTGGATGAGCTTGCCGAGGCGGCCCCATCGCACCCGAAAATTCTCGGAATCCCAGGAAAATTTGGTGACCAAACCTTTGAACCCGCTTGCCAGAGCAGGCAAAAAGGTGGAGCCAAGCCGCCCTTCCCAGGAAAAATAGATGATAAAGGCCTTGCCCCGGAGAGACGTATCGGGGACAAAACCCCAAAAGCGGGAATCATAGCTCTGGTCCCGGTTATCCCCCATGACGAAATAAGAGTCCGGGGGCACCACGACAGGGCCGAAATTGTCACGGGTGGACTGGCCGGCCGGAATCATGATGTTATCGGCATACGCGGCGTAAGGGGCTTCCAATTCTTTACCGTTGACATAGACCTTTTTGTTGATGACCTGGACCTTATCGCCGGGAACCCCCACCACCCGCTTGATATAGTCCTTGCTGGGATCCTGGGGGAAAATAAAGACCACTATGTCTCCCCGCTGGGGCTGGGCCAGGGATATCCAGATTTTGTTGGTTAAGGGGTTGCGGATGCCGTAGCCGAACTTGTTTACCAGCAGGTAGTCGCCGATGAGCAGGGTGGGCTGCATGGACCCGGAAGGAATGGAAAAGGCCTGCACCAGGAAAGCCCGGATAATCAGGGCCAACACCAGGGCGAATGACCAGGGCCTCGCCGTACTCCCGGATCAGGGACTTGCGCGGTCCCCGGGGGTTGCCCCCCCCTTTGGTCTGCGGTTTTTTCACATCCATGATGAGATGGCATTAACCTAATTAACAAAAGTAGATATAAAAAAGGAGGGCGGTTAGTCCGCCGGTTCAAACTGGTCTTTGCCGGCGCCGCAAATGGGACAGACCCAATCATCCGGCAGGTTTTCAAAGGGGGTGCCGGGGGGAATGTCGTTGTCCGGGTCCCCTTGGGCCGGGTCATAGATGTAGCCGCAGATTTCACACCGGTATTTTTTCATAAGATTGCTCCTTTGCGAGTTTCGAGTTTCAAGTTTCGAGTTAATGTAGGTGCGCACCGCGCACATTTTTCCTTTGGTTCTCCCTAGGTGCGGCGCCTCATACCGGGGCGCTCACCGGCCCCGGAGTTCTTTAATTAAATCCGGGCCTTGCGCGAAGGAGTCCAGGTAATAAGCCGCGCTTAACTCCGGGTTGCGATAGGCCACCAGACGCACTCCGGAGCGCCGGGCGAATTCCTCGTCCACCCGGGAATCGCCGATATAAATGGCTTCCTCGGGCTGCAGGCGGAAGTGATTTAGGATGCGCCCAAAAGCCTCGGGGTCGGGCTTGGGACGGCTCACATCCTGGGCCGACACCACCAGGTCGAAGTAGTCTTCCAGCCCGTGATAAATCAGCACCGCCCGGGTGGTGGTGGAGCGGTTGGTGGCCAGGGCGGTGAAACACCCCGGACGCAAAAACTGTAAAAACTCCCGCAGGTGGGGCTCTTCCACCATCAGGGGGATGAAGGGGCTGTAGTCCAGGGTGCGGACATATTGCCGGGCTTCCGGCAGGTCCTCATAATCCTGGAAGATGTGCTCCAACGACTCCCATACGGTATGACTGTGCACGTAATCCACCGCGGCCGGCCCCATGGGAGCGCGGCCGAAATGGGCCAGAATGGCGTTGTAAAAGCCTTCATTGGCCCCCCGGGAATCGAACAGCACCCCGTCGCAGTCAAAAGCCACCAGTTTCAGCAAAATGAAGGGGGTTCCTTTAAGAATTGGTCCCTTTGAGGGATAAATCTCACTAAAAATTGAATGTTTATAGTAATCTCTTCCATAACCATTGTCAACAAAAGTCCCTTAAACCTATCTTTTCGCCGAGAGAGATTAAGAATCTCCCAGTAGAAATTAACTCCTTAAGATGGTGGCTTTCTGGAGGGCGCTAAAACGCTCAAAGGCTATCGTGACGAGCGACGGGCATTCTGCCGTTTTCCCTATAATCTCGCTGAGGTCTCATGATGGTCTTGGTTCCAGGCCGGCCTTCATGGTTGGGTATATTTAATGGTGACACAATCTTTACCCGAGATGCCGGTCACATAGACGTTGCCCTGGGCGTCCACCTTGAGGGCCGTGGCCTGGTCGGAAGAGAAACTTCCCGGCCCATCATATCGGGCCACCCAGAGTTCCTCGCCGTCGGGACTGTATTTAATGGTGGCGTAATCGCTCCAGGCATAGCCATACTCCAGCCCCTTGGAGTAGCCGGTCACGTACGCGTTGCCCTGGGCGTCCAGGGCGATGGCCCGGGCTTCATCATTATCGTTGCCCGGGCCGTTGTAACGGCGCACCCAAAGCTCTTTGCCGTTGGGACCATATTTGACCGTGGCGTAATCAAATTTGGAGTCGTTGTCATAGGAGTGGCCGGTGACATAAACGTTTCCCTGGCCATCCACCGCGATGGCCGCGGCCAAGTCCATGTCGCTGGCGGGTCCGTCGTAGCGCGCCACCCATAACTGTTGGCCGCTGGGACTGTATTTGATAGTTACGTAGTCCCAGTCATAAATATCTTTACCCGAGGAACTTCTGCCCGTGACATAGGCGTAGCCCTGGGCGTCAACGGCCAGAGCCGAGGCCGCGGAGCCGTAAGCCCCGGTAGGGCCGGCATAATAGCGCACCCACTGGCGCTGCCCACCGGGGCTGTACTTCAAGGTGACGCACTTCCAGGCCGATTCACCGGTTACATAGACATTATCTTGCTGGTCCACCGCGACGGCATGGCCGCCGTCAGTTACATCCTTTCTGTAAGAGAGAAATGTGGCGTGGCGGCGAAGCCACAGCAACTGTCCCGTGGGGCTGTATTTAAGGGTGGCAATGTCAAAGCCGGTATCTACATTATTCACGAGCCCGGCGGACTCGCCGGTGACGCAGATGTTGCCCTGGCTATCTACGGCCAGGGCTCTGGCGACGTCGATGCTCTTTTGGGGGCCATTGTACCGCTTGGTCCAGAGGCGGGCGCCCGCGGAGCTGTATTTGAGGGTGAGGTAGTCACTGAAATTATCGCCGGTGCCGCTCGATTGCCCCGTAACATAAACCTGGCCTTGACCGTCCACGGCAATGGCGCGGGCGCAATCGTAGTCATCATGGCTGCTGGTCAAGCCGTTGTAAAAGCGCGCCCAGCGTTGGCTGCCGGCGTTATTGTATTTAAGGGTGAAATAATCTGCGAAGCCGTTGGCCGTCCGGGACCCACCGGTTACATAGACGTTCCCCTGGCCGTCCAGGGCCAGGGCCGAAGGTTCGGTCTTGCCATAGGCCCCTTTGAACCGGGCCACCCAGGCTGTCTGCACTTGGGCCAGCCCGAGGTCCGGGGAAACGAGAACGCCGAGCAGGGCGCAAATCCAGCTTAGGTTCAGAAATATAAAAGTCCTGCCGTGGGCAAACGGCCTTTTCCTATGCATTGCTTAGACCTCCGTCCCCCGTAAGCTAGTAAAGTTGGGAAATCGCTCTTGGGCAGGAAAGATAGCACTACCACGGCTGAAAAACAATTTTTTTATAAAAAAATATCATGCATGCCATCCCATTTGTTCGAAAATTCCACAGTTGGCGGCCGCGGATGAACCCCAGGCCAGCACCGTCATAGATTATGGCATCAGGAAAATTACCATGATCTTTAGAGTTGATTTCTGCTCTGGAGTTTTTAAAAATCATCATATGTTCAGAAAAGTTATTGAAGCGCGATTGCCTGCCTTACGCAGCCTGCTGGCCGCCAAGGGCGCGGAAGGCCTCCTGGTGGCCGGGCCGGCCAACCGCCGCTATGTCAGCGGCTTCACCGCGGACGACCCGGACTGGGGCATGCTCCTCATCGCGCCGGAGCGGGCCTTGCTGTTCACCGACTTCCGATATAAGGTGTGGGCCGAGCAGGAAGTGACGTCCTTTGAGGTGGTGGTCTACAAAGAAAGCCTGGCCAAAATCCTGCCGGATTATTTAAGGGATTTGGGACTGCGGCGCCTGGGCTTTGAAGAAGCGCATTTCACCTGCCGCCAGTACCAGCGCCTGACCCGGGTGGTCCAGGAAGCCGGTCTGGAGGTGGAGTGGCTCCCCCTGGAAGGGGTGGTGGAAGAACTGCGGGAGGTGAAAGCCCCGGTGGAACTGGCCGCCATCCGGGGCGCCTTGAGCCTCACGGAGACCGTGTTTCAGCA
Source organism: Deltaproteobacteria bacterium (assembly GCA_016874945.1). Classification (GTDB taxonomy): domain Bacteria; phylum Desulfobacterota; class Desulfobaccia; order Desulfobaccales; family 0-14-0-80-60-11; genus VGSO01. The sequence continues at coordinate 2 of VGSO01000183.1, read as the reverse complement.
AG
>VGSO01000182.1 GCA_016874945.1 Deltaproteobacteria bacterium | reverse complement strand
TATACCACAATAGTCAGTAATTGCCAGCTGTTAACGGTTTTTTGTGGACCTCAACATGATTTTGCAAATTAACAAATCTGCGCCCCCAGGCCGATTTGGGCAACAGCCCCTTCAGCCTGCGGCTACATTTTTAAACCAGACCAGAATGACAGCCTGCGGCGGCTGTTCTACAATAAACAGAGGGGCCACTAACCCCTTCCCAACCCCTTTTACGGGGGTGGCCGGGGATGGCGGAGCCGTGGGCTTCGCCGGCCCCGGCCATTTCATTCTCTCTTAAGGGGTTGGGGGTGGGGGTTTGGGGGAGGGGGCAGGGGCTCCCGCCCCTGGCCCCCTCCCCTAATCTTTTACTGGCTCCCTCCCCCAAAAGCCGCCCATTGACAACCTGGCGCGGACGCATTAGGCTAACCGCATGGCTGAAGAACCCCGAGTGCTTTATCTCATCGACATCAGTTCCTATTTTTACCGGGCGTTTCATGCCATCCGGGGGTTGTCCACCTCCAAGGGGTTCCCCACCAACGCCGCGTTCGGCGTTACTAACATGCTCCTTAAAGTTTTGCGGGAGCGCCAGCCCCGATATCTGGCCCTGGTCTTCGACTCCAAAGGCCCCACCTTCCGGCATAAGCGCTATGCCGAATACAAAGCCCACCGGCCGCCCATGCCGGCAGAGCTGGTGATGCAGCTCCCTTATATTCATAAGATCATCCGGGCCTTGAACCTGCCGGCCCTGGAGATGGAAGGGTTTGAGGCCGATGACCTCATCTGCAGCCTGGCGAAGAAGGCCCTGGCCCAGGGTTTCCAGGTGGAGATCATCAGCGGCGACCGGGATCTGCTGTCCTGCGTCACGGAAGGGGTGGACATGTGGGATCCCATGAAAGAGGCGCGTTATGACCCCAGGGCCATCCGGGAGAAATACGGGCTGGAGCCGGCGCAGTTGGTGGACGTCAAGGCCCTGGCCGGGGACCCGAGCGACAACATCCCCGGGGTGCCGGGCATCGGTGAGAAGACCGCGCTCAAGCTCATCAGCCGGTTCGGCAGCCTGGAAAACCTCCTGGCCCATCTAGAGGAGATAAAGGAAAAAGCCACCAAGGCCCGCCTCCAGGAATTCGCCCACCAGGCCCGGTTGAGCCGGGAGCTGGTGCTATTGAACGAGAGCGTCCCCCTGCCCGGGGACCTGGAGGCCCTCCACCCCGGCGCGCCGGACCGGGAGGCCTTGCGGCAGTTGTTTGTGGAGTTGGAGTTCAGCAAGTTCACCAAGGAATTGGGCTTTGACGTTCCGACGCCGGAGGCTTGTTTTTTGGCTCGGGGAACGGAAGATCTGGACCGGGTGGCCGCGGGGGTAAGGGAAAGCGGGGAGGTGGGGATTTTCTTTATCACCGGGGAAAAACACCCGGTGATGGCTCAGGTGGCCGGGGTGGGCCTGTCGTGGCGGCCGGGGGAGGCGGCCTACGTTCTTTTGGAAGATATTATTAGGAGTGAAGAAGAAGTTTTTTCACCCCCACCCCCGCCCTCCCCCCTCAAGGGGGAGGGGGATAAAGGGAGTTCCCTCCTCGAGGGAGAGGGGGTAATGGGAAGCCTCTCCGGGAAGAGGGTTGAAGGAAGCCTCACCGGGGAGGGGGTTGAAGGAGGGAGCGACCTTCATGCTCTGAGTAATAAGAGCCTTTCCGCGGGAATCTGGGAAAAATTAGGGCCCTTATGGGGGGACCCCGGGGTCCGCAAGATCGGCCCGGACCTGAAAGGTGCGACGGTGCTGTGCCACCGGTTCGGCCAGGAGCTGGCCGGAATCAGCGGGGACATCCTGCTGGCCTCTTATCTGCTCAACCCCGCCCGGTATGAGCAGACCCTGGAGAACGTGGCCCTGCACCATCTGGGGATCAACCTCCCCGGCCCCCGGGACCTGGCCGGGCGGCCCGCCGCGGCCGCGGACCTGCTCCCGGACCTGGCCTGCCAATACGCCGCGTCCCGGGCCGAGGTGAGCTTGAATCTCTGGCCTGTCCTTAAAGCCCAACTGGAAAAAGAAGGCTTGTGGGACCTTTATCTCAACCTGGAGCTGCCCCTCCTGACGGTTTTGGCCCGCATGGAGGAACGGGGTATCCTGGTGGACCGGGAATTCTTGCGGCGCTTCGGCCATGACCTGGAAGTTCAGATGACCCGGCTGGAACAGGAGATCTACGCCCTGGCCGGGGAGACTTTTCTCATCAATTCCCCCCAGCAGCTGGGCCGCATCCTTTTTGAAAAATTAAAAATCACCCCCCAGAAAAAGACCAAGGGCAAGACCGCGTACTCCACGGACATGGAGGTGCTCCATAGTCTGGCGGCGGAGGCGCCCATGGCGGCCAAGGTCCTGGAATACCGCAGCATGGGGAAACTCAAGGCCACTTACGTGGACGCGCTGCTGAAACTGGTGGACTCGGCCACCGGCCGGGTGCACACCACTTTTTTGCAGTCCGTGGCGGCCACGGGGCGGCTGTCCAGCCGGGACCCCAATTTGCAGAACATTCCGGTGCGGGGGGAATTGGGGGGCCAGATCCGCCTGGCTTTCGTGGCCCCGCCGGGATGGTTTTTTTTGAGTGCGGACTACTCCCAGATGGAGCTGCGGCTGCTGGCCCACTTTTCCCAGGACCCGGGCCTGGTTAAGGCATTCCAAGAAAAGGTGGACATCCACCGGCAGACCGCCGGGGTGGTCTTCAATATCCACCCGGAACTGGTGACTCCGGAGATGCGGCGCCAGGCCAAGGTGGTGAACTTCGGCATCATCTACGGCATGAGCGCCTTCGGACTGGCCAAGCAGTTGGAGGTGGGGACCCGCATCGCCCACGAGTTTATCCAGCGTTACTTTGCCCGGCACGCCCGGGTCAAAGACTATCTGGACCGGATCCTGGAAGAAGCGCGGCGGCAGGGGTGGGTGACCACCCTGTTGGGACGGCGCCGCCAGATTCCCCAGATCAACAGCGGGAACCGCGTCGTCCGCCAGGAGGCGGAGCGCGCCGCCATCAACACGCCGCTCCAGGGGACTGCGGCGGACATCATCAAGAAGGCCATGATCGAAGTGGAGGCGGCCTTGCAGGCTGCGGGTTTGAAGGCGCGGATGCTGCTCCAGCTCCATGACGAGTTGCTCTTCGAGGTCCCCCGGGAAGAGCTTACGGAAACAGCCCGCCTGGTGCAGCGGGTCATGGAAAAAGGGGTGGAACTGAGGGTTCCCCTGGTGGTGGATTTACGCCGGGGATCCAATTGGGGAGAGATGCATATATTGGATAAAATAGATTAATCAGATAACATATTGAAATTACTATCAATAATAAATATCCATAAAAAAGATGCAAAAAATAGAAAAAAAATGCCTGTGAGGCCATAATTTTTCTTGATATTTTGTGGGCACTATTATTAAATTGTGGGCAACTTACTACCTTCAACCATCTCTTTGAGAAGGGGGGATAGATGATGAGGAAATTGGTAAGGAAGGGCTTTGCTCTGGCGATGCTCATGGCCTTTGTGCTGGCCATGGGAGCGGGCTGCTGCGACGTCTGCAAGAAAAACGTGGACGAAGCGAAGATGTACGCCGATCAGGCGGCGGCTTCGGCTGCTAAGGCAGACAGCGCGGCGCGGAACGCCGAAATGGCGGCGGCTGATGCTAAGGCTTCAGCGGATAAGGCTGAGGCTGCGGCGGATCGGGCTGAGGCTGCGGCCGCTAAGGCTGAAGCGTGCCTGATGAAGAAGATGCGGAAGTAAAGCACCTGGGTTCATCACTACTGGAGAGTGCAGTTTTCTCTCCGAAAGGGGGTAATCGATGAGGAAGGCGATGAGAAAAGGATATGTCCTGGCTCTCCTCGCGGTCTTTGCCCTGGTGCTGGGAGGTGCTGGCTGCTGCCAGAAGTACTATGATCAGTGCAAGATGTACTCTGAGCAGTCCAAAGCTTCTTCAGATCGGGCCGCCGCGTCGGCAGTGAAGGCTGAAGCAGCCGCCCAGGATGCCAAAGTCCCCGTACCGCGGGCCTCCGCTGCTGCCAACAAGGCGGAAGCGGCCGCTGCCCGGGCGGAAGATGCGGCTGAAAAAGTCTGCGCCATGGTCAAAAAGGTAAAGGCCAAGAAGGTAAAGAAGGCCAAACCGAAGGTCAAAAAGACCAAGAAGTAGTAGTAGGCCTAATTTATCCTAAATCATGCGGGGGAATTTTCCCCCCAACCACCAAGAGTCAGGAGGTGTGGTTAGAGCTTTGCTCACCACACCTTCTGTCTTTTTAAGGGGATTGCGAAGTTTTTTTCCTCCTTATTTATAGCGATTGCCAAAAGTTTTTTCCGATTGTTTTTTGACGGAGAAAATTACTTTGGGCAACCCCTATATATGAGAAAATTTAGAGTAAAATACTGCAGAGGCGATTCTGGGGTTTAATACCATTTTCTCTTTCCAGTGCAACAAACTTAATCTGTAACTTGTTGAGGCTCTTGCAAAACTCGTTTTGTTGTCATCCTGGACGAAGTGAAGGATCTCAACCTCTTGTAAATACGAGATTCTTCGCTTCGCTTAGAATGACAAGGGGCGGCAATAAGTAATTTTGCAAGAGCCTCTTGTTGATAATCCGTAATTATCTTTGCCGAAAACCGAAAACCGTATAAAAAGGCCGGACGACCGTTACATCGTGTGCCAGCCCGAGTATGCCGGGAGACCGGGGAACAGTTCTTTTCTCTGAGACGGGGGAGCACATCCAGGATTTGATCAAAGGGGGAAAGAAGCCTGCAAGAGTAATCGAAACCCCTGCTTATGAGTTCGCTAAATTTTTTCGGTTTTCCCAGTTTTCGGTTTAAAGAATAAAAATATCGGCCAGGGTCACGACAAAGAGGAACTGATGAAGACCGTCATTGTCCGCCCCGAGCGCTGTGTGGGTTGTTTCCAGTGCCGGCTGGCCTGCGCCGTGGAACATTCCCGGACCAAGGCCCTGGCCGCGGCTATTAATGAAGACACCCGGCCCCGGACCCGCATCCGGGTTTATCCCGGCCGCCAGCACCTGGCCTTCCCCAGCAAATGCCGCCACTGCGACCCGGCTCCCTGCCAACAGGTGTGCATCGCCGGGGCCATCAGCCGCAATCCGGCCCGGGGCACCACGGACATTGATCCCCACCGTTGCATCAACTGCGCCATGTGCGCCATGGCCTGCCCCTTCGGGGTTCTCACCTATTCTCCCCTGTTCCAGGCGCCGGAGAAGGCTGCCGTGGCCCTCAAATGCGACCAGTGCCCGGACCGGGAGGCCGTGGGCCGGGTCCCGGCCTGCGTGGAGGTCTGCAAGGTGGGGGCCTTGACCTACGGGGAATGGCAGATGGACCAGGAAGCCAAGGCCCGGACCGTGGCCCAAGCCTTCTTCGCCTCGCTCCCAGCCGCGGAAGAAACCACGGCCTCTCTTCCCCTCTCCATCCGCCGCTGGCGGCAGTTGGGGTGAGGGAGAGGCAATGGATAGTTGGGGGAAGGGGCCAGGGGCCGGTAGCACAGGCTTTCCAGCCTGTGGGAACCCCCCTGCTTCTTCCCCCAAACCCCCTTCCCCAACCCCCTAATACGGTTTTCGGTTTTCGGTAAAGATATAGGGGTTGCCCAAAGTAATTTCCTCGTAGGGGCACGGCGAGCCGTGCCCAAGGTACAGGGGCACAGCACGCTGTGCCCCTACGTCAAAAAACAATCGGAAAAAACTTTTGGCAATCGCTATAATTACGGATTATCAATAAGTTACAGATTAAGTTTGTTGCACTTGAAAGAGAAAATGGTATAAGGGGAATTCAGGTGGTGGCGTCAGAGACGCCACCACCTGAAGTTTTTCCTGGTGCATCTTGGTGTCTTGGTGTCTTGGTGGTGAAAATATCAGGCGTCGGAAGCCCGGGCCTCAGCCCAGAGGATTTGCTGAAGAAATGAGCTTTGGTCGGAGCCGGCCACTGGCTTCCCGTCCAGGGAAGCCACCGGCATCAGCCCCATGAGGGAGTTGGCCAGCCAGAGGCCCTGGGCCTCTTGAAGTTGCGGCAAGCCGGTCAAAGTCGATTCCAAGCCCAACCCCTGTTTGGTCAAGGCCCGGGCCAGCGCCGTCAGGGTGACTCCGGGAAGGGCGCTGGCCGCCTGGGGAGTGTAATACCGGCCTTCCCGGAAATAGACCAGGCTGGTGGCCGCGCCTTCCGACACCCGGCCGTCGGCCTCCAGGATGAGGGCCTCCTTGGCCCCGCGGTCCAGGGCGTATTGCCGGGCCGCCAGGTAAAATAGGTAGTTCAGGC
>VGSO01000181.1 GCA_016874945.1 Deltaproteobacteria bacterium | reverse complement strand
GTCCAAGAGGTCCGGGGCCACATAAACGGGCTGAACCTTTTGGGCAGGCCCCAGGTGTTCCAATTCCCCCCCGCCGTAGCCGGTGAGGACCAGGATGCCCTTGATCCCGGCGTTGGCCGCGGTTTCCACGTCTTTAAACCGGTCACCCACCAGGTAGCTGCGGCTCCGATCCAGGTGCAGGTCGCGCATGGCCTGCTCCAGGAGGCCGGTCCGGGGTTTGCGGCATGGGCAGCCCTCATCGGGGCCGTGGCGGCAGGTGTAGATGCCGTCCAGGTGAGCGCCGCCCGCGGCCAGCAGCCGCGTCATATGCGCATTAACTTCATCAATCAAGGACTCCGGGAAATAACCCCGGGCCGCCCCCGATTGGTTGGTGACCACCACCGCCTTGACCCCGGCCTCGTTGAGGCGGTGGATGGCCGCAAGGGACCGGGGCAGCAGCACGAAGCGGGTTATATGGTTAATATAACCCATTTCTTCGTTGATGACGCCGTCCCGATCCAGGAAAACCGCGGGTTGCATCATGCCGCCTCCATGAGCCAGGTCCGGGCCGCGGCCAGGACTTCGGCCACGCTGATGTCCGTCAGGCACGGGTAATCGATGGGACAGGTGCGCTTCAGGCAGGGGGCGCAGTCCCGGGGATGGTGGATGACCGTGGCTTGGGAAGTAAAGGGGCCGGTGGCCACCGGGTCCGTGGATCCGAAGATGGCTGCCAGGGGCGTTCCCAGGGCCGCGGTCGCGTGCATCAGCCCCGAGTCGTTGGTAATGAGCAGCTTAAGGTTGGCCAGCACCCCCAGGGCCTGGCGCAGGGTAGTGCGCCCGGTAAAATCCTTGGGCTCCCGGGGCATCAGAGCCTTCACCCGGTCCGCGGCCTCCCGGTCGTCGGGGCCGCCCAGCAGGACAATGCCGGCCTGGAATTCCTCCTGCAGCGCCCCGGCCAGGGCGGCAAAGGCCTCCGGCGGCCAGCGTTTGGCCGGACCATAGGCCGCGCCGGGACTTAAGCCCACCCAGGGGCCGGGAACGGCAGCCGCGCCATCATTCAAGAGTTTTTCTGCGGCGGCGATTTCTTCCGGGGCCAGCAAAAGGGTAGGGGGGGTGAAGGACTCCACCGGGCCGAAGGCCCTGAGCAATCCCAGGTAATAAAAGACCTGGTGCAGGCCCTTAAGCCGCTTCCGGCCGCCCAGGGAGGTGGTAAGAAAAGGCCCCCGGAGGTCGGCGTTGTAGCCAACCCGCAGGGGCGCACCGGTCAGCCACAATCCCAGGGCGGACTCCAGGGAGTTGGGGAGGGCCAGGGCCAGGTCGAAACGCTTCCGCAAGGCCCAGAGCCGCCGCCATTTTTCCTGCCCCTGGGGGTAGGGGATTACTTGGGCCACCCCCGGTTGCCCCGGAAAGAGGGGCGCCACCCGGGGAACCGCCAGCACGGTGATGGCAGCCTGGGGGAAGAGCCGCTCCAGCCCGGACAAGACCGGCAGGCTCATGACCGCGTCCCCCACCCAGTTGGGGGCGCGCACCAGAATGGCGCGCCCCATGGCGGGGTCCCGGGAAAACCGCCCCTGGACCTGAAGCTCCCCAAAGCGTTCCCCCACCTCCGGCGGGAGGGGAAGTTCCTTTAAAGCCGTAGGGTGGGGCAGGGCCAATATGTTTATCTCCCCGTAGGGTGGGGCAGGGCCAATATGTTTATCTCCTTGGAGCTGATATTGCTATTTGCATTAAAGTGCACAGGCTTCCAGCCTGTGGGAAAATCCCTAACAAAACCGATGCCGCCCACAGGCCGGAGGCCTGTGCCACCAAGTTCATGGTGATGTTTTTCTGTCTTGGGAAAGTTCCCACCGCACCGGCTAAAGTCTACGCCTTCCCAAAAATAAAGCTGCCCAAAGCTGCATTATTCCCCAAAAATCCGCTGCCAAACCGGGGCCAACAGTTCCCAATCCACCCTGGCCTCCACCTCCAGCACCCAAAGGGGAAGTTCCCATAGCCACTTCTCCCCCAGCCGGGCGAAGTCCTTGGAAGTGGTGATGAGCGCCGGGGCTTTAAGGCGGGCGGCTTCCTGGACCAAGGAAGCCAGGTCCCCGTCATTGTACTCGTAATGGTCCGGAAAGGTCCGGAAAGCTTTTAAGTCTATCCCCAGGTCCTCCAGGCTCCGGGCGAACCCCCGAGGTCGGGCCAGACCGGCGAAAGCCAGCAAGGGCAAGCCGCGCAAATCCACCGGGGGGCGCTCCCCGCCGCCGGGAAACCGGCGCGCCCCGGTGGGGGAGATGGCCGCAGTGAGGATCAACTTATCCGGGAAGCGGGTCTTGGTCCCTTCCAGTTGCGCCTGGTGGCGGTGGGCCTCGTAACGGGTGAGGATAAGGACGTCAGCCGCTGCCAGCACGGACGCCGGTTCCCGTAGGCGGCCCCGGGGAAGGACGCGCCCATTATCGAACGGCGATTCGGCGTCGAGCAATACGATATCCAGGTCCCGGTGCAGTTGAAAGTGCTGGAAGCCGTCGTCCAGGAGGAAAAGGTCGGGCTGCAAATCCTGCCAGGCCGCCAGACCCGCGGCATAGCGGGAAGGCGCGGTATAGACCGCGGCGCCCGGCAGGCTCCGGGCCAGCCAGTACGCTTCTTCGCCCACCTCCGGGGGCTTAAAATAAACGTGGCGGCCTTCGGAGAGCCGGGTTACGCCCCGCCGGCGCCCGCCGTAGCCCCGGCTGAGGATCGCCGCTTTTAAGCCCTGGGCCAGGAAATACCGGGCCAGGCTGGCCGTCACGGGGGTTTTGCCCGTCCCCCCCACCGTGAGGTTGCCGACGCTGATCACCGGTCGGGGGAGGCGGTGGACGGTCAACCATCTCCGGCAGTATATAAAACGCCGGGCGCGGGCCCCCATACCGTAAGCAATGGAGAAACCGGCGGCCACCCCTCGCCAGGCAGCAGAGGATAGGGAAGAATCTTCGTGTCTCCCCAAAAGTTTACCCCAGAAACTCAGACAGGAATGCCGGCAGGTTTTAATGATGGCGCTTTCTCCCGTCATTCAGGAAACCAAAGCCGCTTGAGCCGGAGAGGGGGAAATTTCACTTTCTTCCCGGGCGAACTGCATTTCGTAGAGTCGGTGATAGACGCCGCCCAGTTTGAGCAGCGCCTCATGGGTCCCTTGCTCCACGATGCGGCCCTGGTCCAGGACGATGAGGCGGTGGGCGTTGCGCACCGTGGACAGACGGTGGGCGATGACCAGGGTGGTGCGCCCGGCGATGAGCCGGTCCAGGGCCTGCTGCACTTCCCGTTCCGATTCGGAATCCAAAGACGAGGTGGCTTCATCCAGAATGAGGATGGGCGCGTCCTTGAGCAAGGCCCGGGCAATGGCCAGCCGCTGACGTTCCCCCCCGGACAGCCGCACTCCCTGCTCCCCGATGAGGGTGTCCAGCCCCCGGGGCATGGCCATGACGAAATCGCAAGCGTAGGCCATTCTTAAGGCCTCCAGGATCTGGCTTTCCGAGGCGTCCAGGCGTCCATAGGCCACGTTGTGGCGCACGGTGTCGTTGAACAGGATGGTCTGCTGGGTCACCACCCCGATCTGGCCCCGGAGGGATGCCTGGGTAACGTCCCGGATGTCACGGCCGTCAATGAATATGGCGCCCCGCTCCACCTCGTAAAACCGGGGCAGCAGGTTCAGGAGGGTGGTCTTGCCCGCGCCGGAAGGTCCCACCAGGGCTATCATCTCCCCCCGATGCACCGTTAAATTGATGTCCTGGAGCACCGGGCGGTCGTCATAGGAAAAGGAGACCCCTTGGTAGATGATATTCCGGGAAATGGGCGGCAGGGCCACTGCGCCGGGCCGGTCCTGGATGTCCGGCGGCCGGTCCCGCAGGGCAAACACCCGCTGGGCGGCGGCCAGCCCTTCCTGGACGACGTTGTGCAGGCGGCTCAGACTCTTGATGGGCGGGTAGAGCATGAGCAGGGCCGCCAGGAAGGAGAAGAAGGTGCCCGGGGAGGAGTAGCCCATGATGACGTTGTAGCCGCCGTAACCCATGATGCCCGCCATGCCGAAGGATGCCAAGACTTCCATAACCGGCGAGCTGAGCTCCCTGGCGGTGACCGCCTTGACCTGAAGGCGCACGAACTCTTGGTTGGTCCGGTTAAACCGCTCCGCCTCGTAGTCCTCCCGCACGAAGGCCTTGACAATGCGCTGGCCCCGAAGAGCTTCGGTAAGATTGGCGTACAGGGAGGCGCTGGCGGCCTGGGTTTTGGTGGAAATCCGCCGGACCCGCTTGCCGATGAAATACATGAGCACCACTGCCAGGGGATAGACCGCGAGGGCCATGAGAGCCAGGCGCCATTCCCGGAAAATGATCACCGCGACAAGCCCCACCACGGTGAAGCTGTCTTTAAAAAAGCTGGTGACCACCGAGGTCACGGACAACTGAAGCATGGTCACATCGTAAGTGATGCGGCTCATGAGATCACCCGTGGCCTGGTGGTCGAAAAAGGCCATGGATTGACGACTGATGGCGCGATAGAGTTGCTCCCGCAAGGTGGCGATGATATGAGTGCCGATGTAGCTCATCTGGTAGATATGGAAAAAGGCAAAGGAGTCTTTTGCCAGGTAGAGAATCACCACCAGGGGGGGCAAAATGTAGATCATTTCCAGGCGCCTGGCCACAAAGACTTCATCCAGGATTGGCTTCACCATGTAGGCCAGCAGCGCCGTGAAACCCGAAACTCCCAGCATGGCCAGGACGGCCAGGAACAGCCGGAGGCGGTAAGGTTTCAGGTAGTCCAGGAGGCGGAAGTATAAGCGCAGGTCTTCTTTTATCATGGGCGCCGTTTAAAAAGATAATCGTTATTGTTTCAATATATTTTATCTAGAGAAAATTTTCCAGCCAAAAGGGTGGAGTAGGCCTTGGCCATGGCGGCATCCGCCTTGACACCAGGCCGCTGGGGTGCGATAAATCAATGGTTAAGGGGCCGGTGACCAGGGGCCGGTTAGCAAACAGCAAACCAGAGAAAAAGGGAACTGGCTATGGCCTTGATTGCCATTTTGATATGGGGTTTATGGTTGACCGGGGGGGGCTGCGGGCCTGCCACCGCGCCGCCGCCCCCGCCTAAAGAGGAGGCCCCGGCTCCGGAGGCCAGGCATTTGCCTTACTTCCGCGTCCCCGCGCATATGACTTTATGCGGGGAGGCAGCGCCGCTTCACGACCCCATGATCCGGGAGAATCTGGACCGGGAATTCACCATCGTGGCGTGGAGCCGGGCCCAGACCACCATGTGGATAAAGCGGGCCCACCGGTATTTCCCGGAGATTGAGCAGAAACTGCGGAAAAAACTGCTGCCCCTGGACCTGAAATACGTGGTCCTGGTGGAGAGCGATCTGAGGCCCAAGGCCAAATCGCCGGCCGGGGCCGCGGGGTTCTGGCAGTTCATGGTGCCCACGGCCCAGCGCTTTCAGCTCAAAGCCGATGATAAGGTGGATGAACGGCTGGAATTTGGAGCCTCCACCGATGCGGCCCTCCAATATTTGCAGGTGCTGCACCGCCTTTTCGGGAACTGGGCCCTGGCCCTGGCCGCCTACAACTGCGGCGAAGGCCGGGTGCAGAAAGAAATTGCCGCCCAGGGCGTGAACAGCTTCTACCACCTGAGTCTGCCCGAGGAGACGGAGCGGTATGTCCACCGCATCCTGGCGGCCAAGATCATCCTGGAGGACCCGGCCCGGTATGGCTACCATATTCCGTCGGATCAGCTTTACTCGCCCCTGGGCTACGATGAGGTGGAATTCACCGCAGCCCAGGAAGTGCAGGTGCGGCGCCTGGCCGAGGCCTGCGGCTCCTATTACAAGGCCATCAAGACGTTAAACCCCTGGATCAAGGGCGTCACGCTGCCCCCGGGCTCTTACCGCCTCAAAGTTCCCCCGGGGACCGGGACCCGGTTCAAGGAGGCGTACCGCCAGGGACGGATTGTTCCCCCGGGGACCGGGACCCGGTTCAAGGAGGCGTACCGCCAAGGACGGATTTAAAAAAAAATAGTTCAAGGTTCAAGGTTCAAAGTTCAAAGTTGAGTAACTATGTGTTGCGCAGTGGTTTTCCAAGTGCCACATTTGCCCAACCAATATGGAAAACGAAAAACAAATAACCTTGAACCTTGAACCTTGAACCTTGAACTTTGAACTGTCAACTGACCCAGGAGGAAGGATGACCCAGGAGGCCCAAGAACCCGTCTCCCTGCTGGTGGAGGGAGCTTGGGTATTGACCCAGAATGATGACCGGCAGATTTTTTCTCCCGGG
>VGSO01000180.1 GCA_016874945.1 Deltaproteobacteria bacterium | reverse complement strand
TGGCCCGCCACGACTCCACCGTCCATTCCGCCGCGGCGGCGAACCCCTGGCAATAATCCAACCGGCGGCAAAAATAATAGTCCACCAGGCCCTCCTCGGTAAGCCGGCTGCCCATGGTGATGGGAAAGAGGCGGCAGGCCGCCGGGCGATAGGGATAAACCGTGCACCCCGTGGCGCGGAGGAAAGGACAACCGACTTCCGCAGAGCTGTAAATGTCCATGAAGATCAGGGGGAGATTGGAGTTAGCTTCGGTTTCCAGGCAGGTGTAACGCTGCAGAAATTCCCCGGAACTGATCCCCAGGCAATTTTTCAGGCGCAGGATGTCGTAAGGGCTCAACAAAATGGTGGGCGCGCCGCAGCATCGGTTGAAGCAGGCCAGTCCGGGATGGCAATGGAAGGTGAACCGGTCACGCAGGGATAAGCATTCCGGGGCTGCCGGTTGATATAGAGACTCTGGTGTTTCCCTATTATACGTCATCGTCTCTACTTCTCCAGGGACAATGATTTTCAGTGAATCATCTCGAGAAGCGGTCTGTTAGATAATAATATTTTTTCTTGAAATATCATAGGGATATTACATATCAGCCACCACCTGGGCTGGAGTAAATAAAAGAAGTTGAAATCCAACCCGATGTTAGTTTAATTAGGTTTAAATAGAAGGGCGATTCACGATTCTCAGGTTGTTAAACTCCAAGAGGGAGAAAGACAATGCTTCCTTGGCTGACCCAACCGCGGAAAGAAGTGGCCCGAGATTCAACCCTCCATATCCTCTATCCAGCCGCCAGGATGCTACTAGCCTGGGTGGCAGTGGCGATGCTGATATTTTCCGCGGCCCCGGGCCTGGCCCAACAGGCCCCGCCGGCGGGGTCATTAAAAGCTCCCCCGGGCGCTCCCAAGGGCGCGTCGGGCAAGGCCCCGAAAGCCGGGGCCAAAGCTCCTAAAGCCGCCGCCAAAGCTCCGGCGGGGCCCATTGACGCCCAGAAGCAATTCACCATAGTCAAGATCGAACCCGACGCCAAGCGGGAAGAAGTGCGGATATTTTTCAGCCAGCCGGCGCCCTTGCAAGTGTTGCGGGCCAATCTGCGTTTGCTGCCCCAGGTCAGGATTGAATGGCACCGATCCACCGTGAGCCCCCAGGGTGTTGTAACCCTGCGGGGCAAATTTAAATACGGCGTCGGCTATATGGTCACTCTGCCGGATAACCTGGTGGTCCGGGATAAAACCTATGTGCGGACGGTGGGCGCTTTTTTCCTCCCCCACCGCCCCCCCAAGGTGGAATTCGTCGAAAACAAGAGCGTTATCGAACGGGATAGTCCCCAGTTGCTCCACGTCCGGGCCCAGAATGTCAAGACCCTGGAGTTTGAAGGCGTTAAGGTGCCGCCGCTGCTCTTGCCCTTGGCCCTGGCAACGGAAAAAGACCCCGGTTCCTGGGAACGGACGTTGGAGCAGTTGCAAGCCGGCGCCGACCAGCTAAAGGGCCTGGTGGAAACCCGCAAATCCCTGGCCCCGTTTTACGCCCCGCCCCTTTTGGAAAAACAACTGTTCCCGGCTTCCGGGGAAAAGAACAAGCTGGTGGCGGTATCCTTGCCCCTGAACTTCCGTAAGGAAAAAGATACGGGAGCCCTGGATCTTATCCGGGTGAAAGACCAGGCCGGAGGTGAGGCCGCCACCGCTCCCCGGGTCTTTCGCATCACTGACCTGGGCCTCACCTACAAAAACGGCGGCCAGAGCCTGGTGATCTGGGTCACCTCCCTGAAAGCCGGGACTCCGGTGGCCGGGGCGCAAGTGGCGGGATTCACCCGGGACATGAGAGTCTTTCCCCTGGGCCAGACGGACCAGGACGGCGTCCTGGTGTTTGGGCACAAAGAACTGGAAGGCCTGGACCTGGGGCGGCTGGCCAAGTTTGAGCCTGTTAAAGAAGTGGTGGACAAGGACCGCCTGGTTTACCTCCTGGCCCGGACCGCTGATGACGTCTCTTTCATCGAGATTCAGCCCCGGGGGAATCTTAAGCCCGAAGGCATATTGCAGGTAAAGGCCGGAGAGAAAGTCCGCCGCCTCAAGGGGCACGTGTTCACCGAGCGGGGCGCCTACCGCCCCGGGGAGAAGGTTTATTTCAAGGGAACCCTCCGGGAATATCTGGAGGGGAAAATCGTCCCGCCGGCCGGCGAAGTCTGTGACGTGTCGGTTACCAATCCCAAGGGGGAAAAAGTTTTTACTTTTGAAGGAAAGGTGTCGGAGTTCGGCACCGTGGCCGGGGAATTCCCCGTGGAAAGCCATTGGCCCCTGGGGACTTACACCCTGGCCATGGTTTTCGGGCCGGAGGCCCCGGGAGAGAAACCTTCGGCCCCGGGAAGGCGGCGTTATCGGAGAGCCCCCGAACCTGACGGGGAGGAGAAAGCTGAGCCGATGTCCCGGAAAGAAGTGAGCGCCACCTTTCAGGTGCAAGAATTCAAACCGCCCCGGCATTTCGTGGACATCAGCTTCAAGCAGTTCCGCCGCGCCGTGAAAGACTATGTCAGCCGCAGCGAAAAGCAGGCGGAATTCGTCCGCATCGGCATCAGCGGGGAGTATTACGCCGGCGGCTCGGTGAAACACGGGCAGGTGCGCTGGAAGGTGCACAAGTCCAAGACCAGCTACCAGGTCCCCGGCTTTGAGCAGTTCATCTTCGGCTATGCCGGGGAGGAACCGGGAGAATTGATCGAAAGCGGCCAGGCCATCCTGGATGAAAAGGGCCAGACCCAGGTGGAGTTTCCCTTGAACCGGCAGGTGCTGGCCGGAGAGCACGGACTTAATGTCGTGGCCACAGTGGTGGATTTTGACGGCCGGGCCGTGACCAACAACAAGGCGTTCCAGGCCGATCCGGAAATCTTGGTGGGCATCAGCCGCCATGCCGAGGAGGTTCAGGCCGGGGAGGGCCAGATCCTCAAAGTGGTGGTGGTCCAGCGGGACGGGAAGCCCATCCGCACCGGCGTCGTGCAAGCCGAGGTATTGCAGCAGACCTGGGTCGATTTGCCCAAACGCAATGAGCAGGGGGACGTGTACTGGGACGGCCAGGAAGTCTGGCGCCGGAGCGTGGTCACTGACCTGACTCTGGAAAAAGGCGAGGCCGCTTTCAAGTTCGACTTCGGCTGGGGCGGTCGCTATTTACTGGCCTTCAGTTTCCAGGACAAGCAAGGCCGGAAATATGCCTCCGCCACCCCTTACCAGGTGAGGGGCGAGTCTTACGCCTTTGACTACCGGGACCGGCCTTACCAGCCCCTGCCCATGTCCGCCGACCGGCCCGCCTATGAGCCGGGGCAGACGGCCAAAATCAACGTCCGTCCCCTGTCTCCCGTGTCCCGCTACCTGGTGACCCTGGAGCAGGCCGGCATCATCCAGCACCGGGTAGTGGCGGCCCAGCCGGGACCCCAGGACCTGGAGATTCCCATCCGGGCCGAATATGCCCCCAATATCTATGTTTCGGTCCTGGGGGTGACCCCCCGGGGCGAATTCCCGGTATTTGCCGGCCGGTATGACACCGAAGCCCCCAATTTCTACTGGGGGAACCTCAACCTGTCGGTGCGCCGGGAAGTGGAACGCCTGGAAGTGAAAATCAGCCCGGAGGTCAAGGAGTTGAAGGCCGAACCCGGGACGCCGGTCACCCTGGACTTTGCCGTATCGGCCAAGGGCAAAGGGGTGGAGGCGGAACTGGCCGTGGCCGTGGTGGATGAAGCGGTCCTGGCCCTTACCGGCTTTAAGACCCCCAGCCTGGAAGACCTGGCCCGCTTTGACCATCCCCTGGGGGTGTTCACCGGAGAGCTGCGCACCCTTCTGGTCCACCAGACGCCTTTTTATCTCTCCCGGGTGGAGCCCCTCACGGGGGGCGGCGGTCTGAGCGAAGAGATGCTGTCCAAGCTGCGCAAGCGGTTCGAGGCGGTGGCCTACTTCAATCCGGCGCTGCGGACCGATGCCCAGGGCCGGGCCAAGGTATCCTTCACCCTGCCGGACAATATGACCACTTACCGGGTCTATACCGTGGTCCTGGACCGGGGCAGCCGGTTCGCCAGCCAGGAGCGGCCCCTCCTGGCCGCCAGGGACTTTTACCTGGAGCCGGGAATCCCCAGCTTTTTCACCCAGGGGGACAATTTCCGGTTCCTGGTGGCGGCCTTTAATTCCACCGCCGTCGCGGGACCGGTGAAATTCAGCGCCCAGGGGGACGCCGGGCTCGTTCTCAAAGCCGAGGAACCCCCGGGACCGCTCAATGCCAAAGACAGCATCAAGCTCGGCGTCACCGGCCAGGCGCTGAAAAGCGGCCCGGCCCTAACGCGGTTCGGGGGAGAATTCCAGGGGCGGGCCGATGCGGTGGAGCTGAAGCTCAAGGTCAATTCCGGCCATGTCCTGGAAACCACGGTCTTTTCCGGATCGTTCACCGGATCGGGGGAGGCCAAGGTGGCGTTGCCGGCGTATCTCACTCGCCCCGGGGCCGTGGACCCGGGAGAAGTAACCGCGGTCCTGACCCTGGCGGGTTCGCCCTTCCTGAGGATGACCGGCGCCATCAAATACCTGCTGGACTATCCTTACGGCTGCGTGGAGCAGGTAAGCTCCGGCGTCCTGGCCCTGGCGGCCTTGCGGGAGCTGGTCCAGGACGGCCAGATTCCCGGAGTGGACCTGGCGGAAACGGACAAGTACCTGAAAGCCGGAGTGGAGAAACTGCTGAAGATGCAGACGGATTCCGGCGGTTTCGCTTACTGGCCGGGAATGCGGGAAGCCCATTATTGGGGCACCGCTTATGCCGCCGCCGCCCTGGGCCTGGCTCGGCAGAGCGGGCTCCAGGTTCCCGAGGACACAGTGGGCAAGATGGTGGCTTATCTCAAGAAAGAGATGGGAGGGGAAAAGGCCTCCCCGGCCTTCAAGGCCGGCGCCTGTTATCTGCTCGCACTCCATGGGACGCTGGACGCGGCGACCTGGAAGTCCGTAAGCAAAGACTTTGCCCGGCTGGGCCGGGAGAGCAAGCTCTTCCTGCTGCTGGCGGCCAAAAAAGCCAACCTGCGTCCCCTGGCTGAGCTGCAGAATGCCTTGAAGCCGCTCATCGGGGCCCAGGCCGAGGCGGGCCAGGATGACCAGGATGTGGAGTTTTACCCCCGCTTCCGTCCCAGCGCCCTGGCCTTGTTGGCGGGCCGGGAGATCCTTCCCGACGACCCCCGCACCCAGGAAACGGCCCTTTATCTCCTGGGCGGCCTGGACCGGCAAGGCATCTGGACTTCCACCAGCGACACGGGTTGGGCCTTGGTGGCTTTAGGAGAGCACTTTAAAGGAGTGTCCTTTAAGGGCGAACCCGAGGAGGTGGTTATCAGCCAGCCGGGGGCGGCCCCCCAGCGCCGGACCTTGGACCCCAAGGGATACCGCACCGTGGGCCTTGATGTTAAAGCCCTGTTAAAAAATCCGGTGGTCAAGGTGGAAAGCCCATCCGGCCACACCTGGCTCTACAAGCTGGAACTCACCGCCCCCCGGCAGGATATCGCGGCCACGGGCGCGGTCAACGGGTTCAAAGTCAGAAGAACCGTCAAGAACACCGACGGGTCCGAGGTGATCAAGGTGGGCGACCTGGTGAAGGTGCGGGTGCTCATTGACGCCGGCGCCAGGGGCCAGCGGTACGTGGTGCTGGATGATCCCCTGCCCGCGGGACTGGTGGGGGTGAATACCGCGTTTAAGACTGAAGAGCCCGCGCCGGAAATATCGGATAGCGACGAAGGCGCCGAGGCGGCGGAAAGCCCCGAGGGAATGGAATATGTCACCTCCGAGGGCCTGTTGCGCTTCTGGCCCAACCATTTTGAAATCCGGGACGACCGGGTGCTGGCTTTCTGCGACCGGATATACGGCGGAACCTATATGTTCGAATATTACGCCCGGGCTGTATGTGAAGGGAAATTTGTCTGGCCCGCGGCCAAGGCCGCGGCCATGTATGCCCCCGCGGTGAACGGCTACTCACCTGTGGGGGAACTCACCGTTAAGGGGCGCTGATCCTATAGTGGCACAGCGCGGCCTTTGGCCGCAACCAAACTAAAAAATAACCTAATTACTTTAATCAAATCAAGGTGTTACAGGCAAAATCTTCGCGAAAAAACCAGAAACTCGGATTCAGTAGCACAGGCTTCCAGCCTGTGGTTATGCGGGATAAGGGCATGGATTACTATACTCAGCGTCTTAATTAATTGCGCATAGTTTAACAAGGGCCTCGCTTCCCGAGGCCCACTGGAAGAACTGATCTTCTACCGTCTGCATGACATC
>VGSO01000179.1 GCA_016874945.1 Deltaproteobacteria bacterium | reverse complement strand
CTAAAAAATTCATTTAAGACTGCCTTATACCAAGGTGCACTCAAAGGGGTATTTTTGTAGGGGCGCAATTTATTGCGCCCGAAAGGCGGGCGTGATAAATCACGCCCATTTAAAGCATTTTGATTGCGACTTGGTATTAAATCTAACCACCAAGACGCCAAGGACACCAAGTTTCACCAAGAACAACTTTAGATTGATGTTAGAAAGCAATGCTTTCAAACATCAATAAATGCTTTCTGGGTGTAGTTTTGCGTCTTTAGGTCTTTGTGGTGAATCCTTTCCCCTTATGCCTTCCAGCGACTTATTCGAAGCTCTTGCTCTTGGCAGTCAAGTCTTCCAGCTTTTTAAGGGCCTTCCCTGACCGGATGGTTTCCCGGGCCAGGATAATGCCGCGGGCAAAGTCGGCGGCCAGTCCCGCGGCAATGAAGGCGGCCGCGGCGTTCAAACAAACCATGTCTTCTTTGGGCCCCCCCCGCCCTTCCAGCACCCGGCGCACGATGCGGGCGTTTTCGAAGACGTCCCCGCCTTTGATATCCGCCAGCGTCGCCCGGGTTAGCCCGAAATCCTCCGGCGCGATGTTATAGGTGCGCACCTGCCCGTCTTTGAGCTGGCTCACCCGGGTGGGGCCGGTGATGCTGATTTCGTCAAAGGAGCCTTCCCCGAAGACCACGAAGGCGCTGCGGGCGCCCAGGTTGTGGAGCACGTGGGCCAGGGGCTCCGTGAGGCCGGCGTCATAAACCCCCAGCACCTGGACGTTGGCCCCCGCGGGGTTGGTCAGCGGCCCCAGGATGTTGAAGATGGTGCGGATGCCGATCTCCCGCCGGGGGCCGATGGCGTAGCGCATGGCCCCGTGGAGCTGGGGCGCGAAGAGAAAGCCGATGCCCGCCTCCAGGATGCACCAGGCCACCTGGTCCGGGGTGAGGGTAAGATTGATCCCCAGGGCCTCGATGACGTCCGCCGAGCCGCAGCGGCTGGACACCGCCCGGTTGCCGTGCTTGGCCACTTTGAGCCCCGCCCCGGCCACCACGAAGGCGGTGGTGGTGGACACGTTGAAGGTGGCGGTGGCGTCCCCGCCGGTGCCGCAGGTGTCCACGATGGTTTCCCAATCCACATTGATTTCGTCCCGGTCCAGGTCAATGAGGCCGTCGCCGATGGGAATGCGGGTGGCCTTGGCCCGCATCACCTTGGCCGCCGCGGTGATCTCCGCCACCGTCTCCCCTTTCATGCGCAGGGCCGTAATAAACGCCCCGATCTGGGCCTCGGTGGCCTCCCCGGTCATGATGATCTCCATGGCCCGGACCATTTCCCCTTCGGTCAAATCCTGCCGGGTGACGACTTTATAGATGGCTTCTTTGAGCATATCCTAACCCTCAATCAGGCTTTGGATTAACTTGATTAACGCCGGGAAAGCGGCGACGACGATGATCGTGCCGAATATGCGATGAATCTGCCAGTAGAGCCACAATCGGTGCGGCATGGGTTCCGGATGACGCCATTCCTTGGCCACTCCCAAATCCAAACCGGGATACTTGATAAACACCGCCACCTTTTGCGGCAGCTTGGGAAGGAAGAAATCAAGGCTCAGGAGCAGCCGCAAGATATAAGGATTTCTTATCTTCTTTAAGGACTGCTCGCTTTCCAGGTCAAGATACTTGGGATCAAAGGCGACGGCTCCCATGCTGATAAAAAACAAGGCCACCCAGAGCAGGCGAAGTTTTTTGCGTCCGTAGCCCGTGGGGATATCCCAGAAAATCCAATAAAGCCAGGGGCGCGGGTCATACCAGGAATACTGCTCCAATTTATGGCGGTGCATTTGAATGTGGACCTCGTCCGCCAGGTCCTCCCGCCCGAGGCGCTTGAAGTAGTCCTCCGTCTGCTGGTAATTTTTTGCATTGATTTTGCTGCTATTAATAAAATGGAGATATTCTTTAAACGAATCGGGGCTGAGGCTGCGGAAGGCCAGGTCATCCAGGAAGATCCTGGCCTGGGGCCACTGCACCTGCTCCAGGGCCAGGTTCTGGATATTGGTGTCTCTGAGATCGGCCTCTTGGACAATGGTCACCCCACTGATTTTCATCCGCCCCTTGGCCGCGAGATTGGGGGCCTTCAATTCGTTCAACCGGGCGTTGGCAATGGTTAGATCGTTTTCCACCGTGGCATTTTGCAGATTCACGCTGGGAATGGTCGAAGGCTCTTGCCCCCTGCCTTTTCGGTTCCCCAGGAAAAGATCGGAAATACGGGATCTGACGAAGTCAACCTGACCTCGGAAAACCGCCTGGTCAAAGTCGGCCTTGCCCAGCGTACAACCGTCAAATATGACCTGTTCCCCGTTAAACTGCGCCCCTTCCGCGGTAAAGTCCTTGCGCACATTGGCATTGGCAAATTTTACCGTTCCCTGGAAAATCGCCCCATCGAAATTCGCCTGGCCGCCCACCTTAATTTCCGGAGCTTCTAAATGAGCGGCGCCCTTCTCCTTTTGTTGGGCGTCGTTAAAATGAAAAGTCGATGCGTATGCATCCAGGTCTTTGCCGATTTCCATATCCTGAAAATCCACCGGGCCATGAAACACCGCCTTGTTAAAATAGAGGGAATTCCCTATCTTGCATTCGGCAAAGGTGACGTATTGAGTCTTGCTGAGAAATTGAGTCCCGGTAAAATAGGCGCTCTGTCCCACCTTAAGTCCCCGGAAATTTACCTGGCCTCCGAACCTGGTGTCGCTGTCGGCCAGCAGAGTATCCCCCACCTCCATGCCGGCAAAGACTTTATCCTTCTTTTCATTTTCCGCCCGCACCCCCAAGAGACTGAATTCTTTCCGCATAACGGCATGGCCGAAATTCACCAGGTCTTGAAAGGCGGTATTATTGAAGTAAGCAAATTTGTCCACCGTCATCCGGATGCCATAGGCTTCCTTACTAAAGTGGGAATTCAAGATTTGCAGGCTTTCCCGAAAATGACTGTCTTGTAAATTAACATCCCCCTGAAATATGCAGTATTTTAAAATAACTTTATGCGCCACTTTGGCGGAGGCCAAATCAAGCATGTCTTCGACGACGGCGTTCCTGATGTCCACCCCGCGGCGGTGCATCCGGTAGCCGGGAAACTCGTCGGTGAGCAGTTTTTCCAGAAATTCGCCGCGAAGGCGCAACTTGTCTCCATGCTCCTTAAGGAGAGCCGCCAGGCTCTCTTTCTTCAAATCCGTCAGGCCGGTGATATTTTCCTTATCTCTTATGAGCGGTTCCACCAATTCCTTGAGCAAATTGGCCTTCTCACCCCGGGCCAGTTTCTTCAGGATCAGCTCCTCCTGTGGCCGCAACGGCTCACCGCCCACCTTATAAGCGGAGAAATCCTGGGCCTGGGTCTGAGTCTGTGCCTGTGCGGAGGCTGCCAGCCCCAGTCCCACTATGACCAACACCAAACTTTTTTTGACGAGGGTGGCAAAATAATGGATCTGCATGACCTTTCCTTCTCAGACCAGGTTGCCGTCAAACAGGTAATATTTAATAAAGGCGGTGTGTGAGCCGTAGGGGCGTCCCGGGGGGACGCCCGAAGATTGCATTCCTGGTTGGGCGGGCGAGCCACCCGGCGCACCGCCATACGAAGCTTCGGGCCGAATCAACCACAAGTCCGCCACCTGGCCCGCGGCCGCCCGCTCTATCACCCAACTCTCCTGGGGGCTCAACCCTTGGGCCAGGGCAGACCGGCCCGCACCCGCAGTCAGGAACAAAACCATTATCAATATTATTAGTTGCACCTGCTTACCCACGGCCTCCCCTTCAGCCGGTCTGGCATTTCCCACCGAGTCCGGCAACCCCGGAGAGCCTTAATCTTTGGAAAACTTCTGCTTCCCAAATCCTTCCCGCCTCTTTTTTTCCCCGTGGGACTTTAACGCATACAAATTTTCACTATACCAATCCCGGCTCGTCTCCAGGTAACGGCAAAGCACCGGGCTCCAGGCAAACATGTCAATGGTATTGGCTTCCCACGTTTTCTTTTCGTGAATCCACAGATGGGGATAAGTTTTCAACTGTTTTTCCAGGGAATCATAAAAATCCAGAAGATATTCCGCCGTGGCCATGACCTTATCGCACTGGGGATCATTCGGGCTGATATCCTTGCTCTGATAAAAATAGGGCCGCATGTCCGGGTATTTGATAAAAATTTCATCCTGGGCCAGGGCCTGGGTCATTACCGTGCCGTAAACGTTGGCCTCCACCGATTCCAGGGACAACTTGGTCTGCATGGCGATGTTGCGATTTTGGATAATCAGGAGAATCAGGGTGACGCAGACGGTGATGAAATAACATATGGAGATTATTAAAGATATCAGTTCATGGACCTTAATGGCCTCCATCGCCACCGCCTGGGGCCTAGTTCTTCTAAGGAACAGTAAGGACGCGGCGATAAAGCTGAATAACGTGACGGCGATAATGACCATTATAAGGACCACTTCATAGTATCCAATGGGCGTCATGGACATGAATTATTCCCCTGCTATAAGTTTTGTCGATTTCTGCCTCATAACGCGGCGGGCTGCGTCCGCGCCGGCTTGCAGGGCCTTCTGGTTCAATTCCCGGGTATGGGGCGGAACCCGGCCCAGAACCGCGGCCTCCAGGCTTTTCCGCGACACCGCTTTCGTCAGGGCCGCCAGGGCTCCCAGGGCCACGATGTTGGCCACCACTTCCTGGCCCAATTCCTGCCGGGCGATCCGGGTAAAAGGAATCGCCACGGCCCCGGGGAGCGGAATCTCCTGGATAAAGGTGCTGTCCACGATGAGCCGGCCACCCGGTTTCAAGTCGTGAATATAGGTGTCCAGGGACTTCTGGTTCATGGCCAGGAGCACGTCGGGGCGGATGGCCTTGGGATAGTCGATTTCTTGGTCGCTGATCACCACTTCGGCCTTGGAGGCCCCACCCCGGGCCGCGGGGCCGTAGCTCTGAGTCTGACAGACGTGCTTGCCGTCATAAATTCCCGCGGCCTCGGCCAATATGATCCCCGCCAGGATCAAGCCCTGTCCCCCGGACCCGGCCAAGCGGATTTCATAACGGTGTACCACGGTTGCTTCTCGTTAATAGTTCAAGGTTCAAGGTTCAAAGTTCAAAGTTTGGAGGTCGAAGTTCTTGAACTTTGAACTTTGAACCTTAAACTTTGAACACTGTTTTGGCCGCGTCCCGGAGGCGCCGGTATTCCTGGGTATAGATGGGCAGGTCCCGGTCCGTCAGCACCCCGATGGTGATTTTGTCTTTCAGTTCCTCCGCGGTCATGGTTCTGGCCTTCTCCACCTTGACAGCCATCTCTTTCTGGGCCTGCATCATCTCCACCGGCCCGCCCATCTTGTTTTTCAGGCCGAACTGGGTGTGGCAGTGGCTGATGACCTCCACCACGGAGAAGCCCCGCTTATGGATGGCGGCCTCCATGAGCTGATCCAGCAGGGTGGCGTGATAGACCGTGCCCCGCCCCACCCAGGCGGCCCCCGCGGTCACCGCCAGCTCCGCGATGGAGAAGGGGTGCTCGATATGGCCGTATAAAGAGGTGGTGGTGCGGGCCGCATAGGGGGTGGTGGGAGAGTGCTGCCCCCCGGTCATGCCGTAAACGTTGTTGTTGATGATGATGGCCGTGAGGTTGAGGTTGCGCCGGGCCGCGTGGATGAAGTGGTTGCCGCCGATGGCGGTGGCGTCGCCGTCGCCCATGACCACGATAACCTGGAGCCTGGGGTTGGCCAGCTTCACCCCGGTGGCGAAGGTCAGCGCCCGGCCGTGGGTGGTGTGCAGGGTGTTGAAGTCCACGTACACGCTCATGCGGCCCGCACAGCCGATGCCCGAGACCATGACGATGTCGTCCTTGGTGAACCCGGTGCGGTCGATGGCCCGGATCAGCGCCCCCAGGACGATGCCGTTGCCGCACCCCGGACACCAGACATGGGGAAACTTCTTCTCGTGGCGCAGGTACTTGTAAATGAGTTGGGTTACTTCCGGCATTTTTAGCTCTCAGCAGTCAGCTTTCAGCTTTCAGCTTTTGTTTTCTGTTTTCTGTTTTCTGTTTTCTGTTTTTTTTGTTGGTGGGGCGGGCCTCCGCGCCCGCCAATATTTTTTAACCGCAGATGAACGCCGATAAACGCCGATAAAATAGATGAAACTATAAAATCTTTGTTCACAAGCTCCATCTTGGGAACGCAATATTTTTATCCAAGCTCCAGATTGGATTACTAATCATGAATGATGGTCTTCCTTTCTAATGGAAGGTGCTACTGCCTACGGGTTGCCTTCTTGGTTTTAATAAGT
>VGSO01000178.1 GCA_016874945.1 Deltaproteobacteria bacterium | reverse complement strand
CATCTCTCCAGAACCACCTCCGGGGCGCCTTTCATAAAGGCCATCCTCTTCCCGTCGTCCATCTGGTGGATGGTGGTCATCCTTTTTCTTTCAGAGCTGAAGGGTATCTCCTCTATCCTGGGGTTTCCAAGTCTCATCTCGCGCGCCAAAATGCCTGCTTTGACAGCAGCCACCACCAGCGCGCCTTCGGTGGGGTCTCCTTTAATAAACCATCGGCCTTCTTGTTCGTGAAGGATTGAGTCATTGCATAAGACAGAACTTTTGAGCAAAAGCTTAAGGGAGCTCATCCTGCCCACGTCAATGGGTTCAGACTCCCTGAACTCTCCCTCCGGGGCATATCCGGCTCCGGTAACCTCGGTCATCCGGTTGCCGGAAAATATCTTCCTGATGGTCATCTCACCCTTGGTGAGGGTGCCGGTCTTATCGGAGCAGATCACGGTGGTGCAGCCCAGGGTTTCCACCGCCGGCATCTTCCTCACCAGAGCGTTTTGCTGGGCCATCTGGCGCATCCCAATGGCCAAGGCGCCGGTGACAATAGCGGCAAGCGCCTCGGGCACCGCGGCCACCGCCAGGGCGACGGCAAACATCAACATGGTTATAATAAACTCCAGGTCAATTTTGCCGCCCATAGCCTCCCGCATTATACTGATAGCGGCAACCAGGAAACATACCAATACGGCAATGATTCCTAGCCATTTGCCGATCTCTTCCGCCCTTGTCTCCAGAGGTGTCTTTTCTGCCTTGACAGCGGTCACCTCTTCGGCGATCTTGCCGAATTCTGTGGCCATGCCGGTGGAAGAGACCACCGCCTTACCCCTGCCGTAGGTAACTGTGGTGCCGGCAAAGACCATATTCTTTCGGTCACTTACACGGACCTCGGCCGGCAAGGGCTTTATGTCCTTGTCAATGGGGAGGGATTCTCCGGTGAGGGGAGCCTCATCGCACCTTAAGGAGTGGGTCTCAACCAGCCTTGCGTCAGCGGGTATCCTTTCACCCGCCTCCAGAAGCATTATGTCTCCAGGGACGAGTTCCGCCGAGGGGACCTCTTTTGCCACGCCCCCTCTCAAGACGTTTATAACCGGGGAAAGCATCTTTTTTAAGGCTTCCAGGGCCTTTTCTGCCCGATACTCCTGGGTAAAACCCAGAGCTGCACAGAAAACCACGATCACCCCGATGATGGCGGCATCCACTATCGCCCCAATAATGGCGGAAAGCGCGATAGCCACCAGAAGAATGATGATGAGAATGTTTTTGAACTGATTTATAAAAATGGTGAAGGGGGAGACTCTTTCTTCCTTTTTCAGCTCATTATAACCGTATCTTTCCAGTCGCCTTTCAATTTCATCCTCAGCCAAACCATGGTGGATGTCGGTGTCAAGTTCCTTCAAGACATCTGCCAACCCCATCGAATGCCAGACTGGTTGTTCCATAAGATAGCCTCTTAATCACTGGTTATTTCAAGTTTTGCAACCCAGCGTGCCTGGTTCAGCAACCTTGACGGTCGCTTTCAAAAATGGTTTTGGAAACCGCTTTGCGGTGGATCCCCCCAAAGTTTCTGTTCTTGAGGCCGAATCCCCTCATCGATCTGTCACGCTACCACAAATTGCGCTGAAAAGGTATTTTTCAAATTTTGGGCTTGCCAGCCCGTTGCTCGCGGCCAGTGGCCACGCCTTTCCACGGCCATGCCTTTACCAAGGCGCGACCCATGCCCATTATCCCATCCTGTCGTCAGTCACCCACAGGCTTTTTAGCCTCCCGCCGAGCCTGCCATGGGGCGGCCAGGTCTTTTTCCGCGCCTTCTTCGCCCGGCTCATAAAACCGTTCGCCCCGGAGTTCCTCCGGCAGGTAATCCTGCGCCACCCAATGGCCGGGGAAGTCGTGGGGATATTTATAGCCCTTGCCGTGTCCCAACCCCCGAGCGTCCCGGTGGGCGTCCTGGAGAGGGGCGGGAACCCGGGTGACCCCCTTATCCTGGAGAGCCGCTTTGGCCCGGAAATATGCCTGGGTGGAATTGCTCTTGGGGGCCAGGGCCAGGTACATGGTGGCCTGGGCCAGGTGATAAACCGCCTCCGGAAGTCCCACCCAGGCCAGGGCCTGGGCCGCGGCCGCGGTGTGCATGAGGGCCTGGGGGTCGGCCAGGCCGATGTCTTCCGAGGCCAGGATGAGGAGGCGGCGCATGATGAGCCGGGGGTCTTCCCCGGCCTCCACCATCCGGGTCAGCCAGTAGAGGGCCGCGTCCACGTCGGAGCCCCGTACACTCTTAATGAAGGCCGACAAGGTATCATAGTGGGCGTCCCCCTCTTTGTCATAGAGCAGTTCCCGCCGGGGCAGGCATTCCCGGGCGACTTTTAGGTCCACCCGGATAACCCCGGATTCGTCCGGCGCCGTGCTCAGGACTGCCAGCTCCAAGGCGTTCAAGGCCCGGCGGGCGTCGCCCCCGGCCATATGGGCTAAATACTGAAGGGCTTCTTCCGGGACCGCCGTTTTCAACCGGCCCAGGCCATGATCCCGGTCCTCCAAGGCCCGGCGCAGCAGAACCAGGATCTCTTCATTTGCCAAGGGTTCGAAGATGAAGATCCGGGCCCGGGACAGCAGGGGGCCGATGATTTCAAAGTAGGGGTTTTCGGTGGTGGCGCCGATGAGAGTGAGGAGGCCCTCTTCCACGTGGGGCAGCAGCGCATCCTGCTGGGCCTTGTTGAAGCGGTGGATTTCGTCGATGAGGACTACGGTGCGCCGGCCCTGGGTCTGCTCTTTTTTGGCCTCTTCCACCAGCCGGCGCAGGTCCGCCACCCCGGACATCACCGCGCTGAGACTGAAGAAGCGGCAGTCCAGGGTGTGAGCCATGACCCGGGCCAGGGTGGTCTTGCCGCTCCCCGGCGGGCCCCAGAAGATCATGGAAGAAAAGAGGCGGCCGACTTTAATGGCTCGCCACAACAGGCGCCCCGGCCCCACCAGGTGCTGCTGGCCCACAAATTCCTCCAGCGTCCGGGGCCGCATCCGGGCCGCCAGGGGCTGGGGCGGGGCGAAAAGGGGGGCAGTCTTGGATTCCATGGCAGTCAGTATGCAGCAGTTAGCAGTTGGCAGTTGGCAGTTGGCAATTTAAGGAATAACAATGGCAAAACTGATAGCTAACTGCTAACTGCAAACAGCTAACTGCTACTTCACTTTAATAAACGGATATTTCTCCTTCATCTCCCGGGTTACCAGGCCCAGGCCGCACTGGTTGTGGATGGTTTCCACCACCACGAACACTTCCGCCGCCTCAAAGTCGATGTGTCCTTGGCGGCCCCGGGCCTCCAGCTCCTCCAGGAGGAAGCGGTCCAGGGCCTGCTCCACCTCCTGGCTGGAGAGCTCGCCTTTGTGCCCCCGGCGTTTCATGCGCACGTAAAAGGCGGCGTCGCCGATTTCCTCAATGAAGTCAAGGACTTTCTCTCTTAACCGAGACGACAGGTTCTCCAGGGTAAAGGGGAAGACCGTGCGAATGGGAGTCACGGTGCTCAAGAGGTGGGGCAGATATGGTTTTTCTTCCCAGTGGCGGTTCAAGGTTTCCAGGAAACCCCCTACATCCGGAACTTTACCCAGAAACACCGCCCGGAAGCCGCTGGGGTGGAACTCCCCCAGGTCCGCCAGTTCCTTCAGGAGCCGGGGCTCTTCCCCCATCTGGCTGGTGATGACCACGTTCCATTCTTTCATGGCGCCGCCCTGATTTCCCCCCGAGGATTTTTGCATGAGGCTTGCGCCGGGAGGATTTATTAACTAATATTAATAAGTAAGTTCTCATAAACAAGGGGCCATACCATGTTTGGTTATAGTTGGGGACCGATTCTCATCATATTGCTCATTGTGCTGATCCTTTTTGGCCCCCGGCGCCTGCCGGAGTTGGGGGAAAGTATCGGCAAGGCCATCAAGGGCTTCAAGAAGGCCCATGAAGAGCCGCCGCAACAGGTCCAGCAAGAGAGTGCCACCGCCCCGGGCGGCGCCGCGGCCGCCAAACCGGGGACCTGCCCCCAGTGCCAGAAGGAAGTGGGGGAGGTCGCCTTCTGTCCTCACTGCGGCCACAAGATAAAAGCTTAGTCTGGGTTAATGGATTTTTTCGGCATTTCTTTCACGGAGTTGGTCGTCCTGGCGGCTCTGGCCTTCATCCTGTTCGGGCCGGAGAAACTGCCGGAGTACGCCGAAAAGGCCGGCCGCCTGGTAGCCCGGCTGCGGGAGGCCACCTCGGAGATTTCCAAGCAGTATCAAACCCCTTTCCAGGAGGCCAAGGAGTCTTTCCGGAGCGCGGCTTTCCCAAGACCTTACGACCCCATACCCGGAACCCCTGCTCCTCCGATACCCGAAACCCCCGCCACCGAAATTGATAATGAACCTCCCCCGTTGCCCGAGGGGTTATCCTTCCAGGAAACCACCTGTTCCCAATGCCACCACCAGGTAAATAAAAAGTTCCGCTTCTGCCCCAGTTGCGGCCATAACATGAAAGAGCCGGAAGAATCTCCTTACTTCCAGGAATGGGAATTTCCCTGCCCCCAATGCCGGGAACAGGTGAACCGGGGTTACTTCTTCTGTCCCCACTGCGGTTATAAGCTGGAGGAGCCGCACCGGGCCGCGCCCAAATCCGCCGAAGTTTAAACTGCATGGCGTCTAACGCTTATCCCAAGAGCCACATGATGGGTGAGCCATCGGTTCATGCGCAATTGTCTTGAAAGTTTTTTCGGGGCAGGTTGGCAAGCCCGGGCCGCGCTAGATTAGTTCCCCGCTCCGTCTTTTTAAAGGATGCCGTCATGATCCGACCCATAAAAGAAGATGACATCCTCACGGTTTTAGAGATTATCAATGAGGCCGCCCAGGCATATCATGGGGTCATTCCGGAAGACTGCTGGCAAGAGCCTTACATGCCGGAAGCTGAACTGCGGGAGGAGATGGCCGCGGGGGTCAGCTTCCGGGGCTATGAAGGGGAGGGCCGGTTGCTGGGAGTAATGGGCCGGCAGGAACTGGGAAAAGTGACCCTGATCCGCCATGCTTACGTTAGCCCCGGGGCCCAGCGCCGGGGGATAGGGGCCGCCCTGCTGGCTCAATTGCGCGAAGGCGTCACACAGCCCCTGTTGGTGGGGACCTGGGCCGCGGCCTGGTGGGCCGTGCGGTTTTATGAAAAGCACGGCTTCTGTCTGGTCTCTCCGGAGGAAAAAGACCGATTGCTGCGCCAATACTGGACCATCTCTCCGCGGCAAATAGAGACTTCCGTGGTGCTGGCGGACGAAGGCTGGTTCAGACAGGGAATCCGGCCCTGAAGATCTGCCAGCCGGAATGCGGCCGCGGATTTCCTTAGGGGCGGTCTAACCCGTTTATCGCCATGGGGTCATGAACTGGGGCCGGACCTACAATTCCACCAATTCCGAGTCAATGGGCTGGCCCATGAACAGGCTGGCCAATTGCTGGAACCGGGGCGTGAGGTCAGTGGTGAGGTACCGCCGGCCACCTCGCCGGCTCAGGAGATTTTCCATATCCGGGTGGCGCCGCAGATAATCCACCAGCTTTTTGGCGGTGACCTGGCCGGAACAGATGAGGGTATGCCCATCGCCCATGATGGCCCGAATCTTGTCTTGCAGGATGGAATAATGGGTGCAGCCCAGGATGAGGGTGTCCACCCGGGCCGCCTTTAGAGGCTCCAGATAGCGCCTCAGAATCATGTCGGTGCCCTCCCATTCCTGCTCCCCCTCTTCGATGAGGGGCACCAGTAGCGGGCAGGCCTGTTGAAAAACTTCCACCTCCGGGTCCAGTTTCTTCAATTCCAACTCGAAAGATTGGGAGGATACCGTGCCCTCGGTGGCAATGACCCCGATGCGCCTGGCCCGGCTCCGGGCCAGGGCTTCTTCCACCGTGGGAATGAGCACGCCCAGAACCCGGTTGTCGGGATGATGGGCCGGGAGATAGACCTGCTGGATGGTGCGCAGGGCCTTGGCCGAAGCGGTGTGGCAGGCCAGGATGATGAGACGGCAGCCCTGGCGGAAGAGATAATTCAGGGCCTGTTCGGTAAACCGCAGCACTACCCGGTCGGACCGGGTGCCGTAAGGAATCCGGGCGTTGTCCCCCAGATACAGATAGTCGTACTGCGGCAGCAGCTGCAAGAACTCCCGCAATACCACCAGCCCCCCGAACCCTGAATCAAAGACGCCGATCATGGTTTAAAGTTTTTGATTATTGCTTTTGGTCAGCTAATTATGCTATAATTTATTAAAATATAAAGTAAAAAGGGCCAAAAGCCATGCAACAAAAAAATCTGAATCTTTTGAAATTTCAGAGAAAGTTCTCAACGGTGAA
>VGSO01000177.1 GCA_016874945.1 Deltaproteobacteria bacterium | reverse complement strand
GTAATCTCAGCAACTCCAACTGGTTATTCAAAAATCCGGAGGTCACGCCATGAATCCTTTTATTGTCATGGTGATTGGCGCCATCCTGGGGTTAAAACGCGTCTGTCCCAAATGTAATACCGTTTTTGGTTTTCGGTCTTCGGTTTTCGGTTAAAATAAATAAGATTTATCAATAAGTTACAGGTTGAGTTTGTTGCACCTGAAAGCGGACACGGTATAAGAAGGTTCAAATTGTCTCTTCGGACAAAAGGCGGGATACAGTGCCCTGCAAGTTCTGCGGCGCTGATCTTCCGCCGAAAAACTGAACAGAGAGGTCAAGGCAAGCACGGGATATTCAAAGACCGGCGGACATACTCCGGGATACCGCCTGCGAGAAATAGCCGATAGTTTGTCGGTTTGGGAACTAACCGGGTTGAAACCATTCCCTTGTAGCATTACCAGGAGGGTTGATCATGATGACGCGGCCTTATCCTTTTACCCGCATTCTTATCCCCTATGACGGCAGCCCGTCGGCAAAAAAGGCTCTGGAGTGGGCGGCCCACCTGGCCCGAGCCGGAGGGGATGACGTTGGGCAGGTCGCTCTGCTGCGGGTCATCGGCGGCGGCTATATGGCCCGGCACATTAAAAATGTGGACCTGCGCGTGACCCGGATGGACCAGGTGGCGGCCTGGCGCCGGATGCGACAGCACCATCTCGACCACGAGATCCTGCCGCTGTTGGAGGAAGGCAAGCGGTTCCTGCAAGAAAAAGGCATCGTGGCTCCCATAGAGACCAGGGTCGCCGAAGGCAAGATCGGGGAAGAGATCATTCGTCTGGCCGACGAGGGCGGATATGACTCCATCGTCATGGGGCGCCGGGGATTGTCCCCGGTAAAGGGACTGCTCCTGGGAAGCGTGACCCGCCAGGTATTATCGCTGGCTCAGAGAATGACCGTTTTCGTGGTAAGCCAGGAAGCAGTCTTCAACCCCGACTGCCCCATTTCTCCGCTGCTGCTGCCGGTGGACGGCTCGGAGCCAAGCCTGGCGGCGGTCCGCCAGGGAGCAACCCTGGCAAGAAGATGGGAACACTGTCAACCCAACCTGACCCTACTGCACGTTGTCGATTTTGTCAAAGTCGGCGCCTCACTCAATACCGGAACTACTCAATTAGTAAAAGAGGGCGAGGCAGTTCTGGCCTCCGGCCGCCAAATACTGCAAGAGGCAGGTCTGAAAGGGCCGCTGGCGGATAAATTGCTAGTGGGGCATCCCTCCCGCATTATCGCCGAGGAAGCGGAGGAGGGCCATTATGCCCTGATCCTGATGGGGGCCCGGGGGTTATCTTCCCTGAAACAACTGCTCCTGGGCAGCGTCTCCAGTGATGTTTTGTACCGGGCCTCGAGAGCCATCGTGGGGATTGTTTATCTCTAAGAAAAGAAAACAGATGGGTGAAACCTTTCGGAGGACGGATGAACTGGTATCAGCTTGACATTAATCGGATTTTTGCGGACCTGAACACCTCGGAGCACGGTCTTGCCGACACCGAAATCAGAGAGCGCCTGGAAAAATTCGGACCCAACAAACTGGCGGAAGAGGGAAAGATCAGCAAACTGAAAATTCTCCTCCACCAGTTCACGAGTCCCTTGATCTATATTCTGCTCATCGCCGCGGTGGTGACTGCCTTTCTCCAGGAATACAAGGATACCGGAGTAATCGTGGCAATTTTACTTCTGAATGCCATAGTCGGCTACATCCAGGAGTATAAGGCAGAGAAAAACGTCCGGGCCTTGAAGACCATGGTAGTGGCCCGGGCTCGGGTCCTGCGGGACGGGAAAGAGCTGGAAATCAACAGCGAAGACCTGGTTCCGGGGGACATCGTGTTTTTGGCTTCCGGCTCCCGGGTGCCGGCGGATTTGCGGCTCATCAAGACCATTGAGCTTAAAGCCGATGAGTCCATGCTCACCGGGGAGTCCATCCCGGCCGAGAAAATTACGACGGTCATCCCGGAGGACAACCTCACCCCCGGCGACCAGAAAAACATGGCCTTTATGGGCACCGTGGTGGTGAACGGCCGGGCCAAAGGGGTGGCGGTGGCCACGGGGGCCAGGACGGTCCTGGGCCAGATCGCCAGGGACGTCCAGGAACTGGGGGTGACGAAGTCCCCCCTCCAGGAGAAGATCGACCGGTTTGCCCACACCATAGGCACCATTGTCTTGGTGGCTTCGGCTTTGCTCTTTCTCATCGGTATTCTCGTCGGGGTGAGCGCCAAAGACATGTTCATGACCGCGGTGGCCGCGGCGGTGGCCACCATCCCCGAGGGCCTGCCCATCGTGGTGACCATCACCCTGGCCATCGGCGTGGCCCGCATGGCCAAGCGGAACGCCATTATCCGCAAACTGCCGGCGGTGGAAACTCTGGGCAGCACCACCGTCATCTGCTCCGATAAGACCGGCACCCTTACCAAGAACGAAATGACCGTGCAGCGGGCCTATGACGGAAGCCATATCTACGAACTTACCGGAAGCGGCTACGAACCCCAGGGCGACATCCTGGAAGAAGGACGGCACATCAAACCTGCCGCCGATGCCGATCTGCTCATGCTTTTCCGGATCGGCCTCCTGTGCAACGAATCGGACATCTACCTGGAGGATGAGCACTGCAAGGTGGACGGAGACCCGACGGAGGGCGCTCTGATCGTGTCCGCCATGAAGGCCGGTTTGAATCCTGATGAGGAGCGGGAGCGCTATCCGCAACTCTTCATCATTCCCTTTGAGTCCGAGCGGGGTTATATGGCTACCCTGCACCGGCACGGAGACCGCCACCTGGTGTTCGTCAAAGGGGCGCCGGAAAAACTGCTGGAGATCTGCGCGGAGTGCCGCCTGGATGCGTGGACGGACGTACCCCGGGTGGCCGACCACTTTGCGAGGGAGGGCTTGCGGGTGTTGGGTATGGCCTATAAGGAGGTCCCGGCCGACCAGACGGAAATCACCATGGCCGACCTGCAAACCGGGCTGATCTTCGCCGGGCTGCAAGGCATGATCGATCCCCCCCGTCCCGAGGCCATCGACGCGGTGGCCGGGTGTAAAAAGGCGGGCATCCGGGTGGTGATGATTACCGGAGACCACGCCGTCACCGCGGTGGCCATCGCCAAAAAACTGGGCATCGAGGCGGAAGAGGAGGTGGTGGAAGACCTGGCGGCCAAGCCCCTGGAAGCCATGACTGATGAAGAACTGTTGGTGGTCACCCAAGAGGCCGCCAGGGTGTTGGCCCGGCGCGCCGATCTGGACGGTGCGCCGCCCGCCAGCCTTACCGGCAAGCACATCCAGGCATTGACCGACATGGAATTCTTCGCCTTCGTGAAAGACGTCCTGGCGGCGCTGGTCAAACGAGCCGGGCCCGAGGGCGCGGTGCGCAAGGTCCTGGCCGGCAAGGAAATCGAGACCATGAGCGATGCCACCCTGTTCCATCTGGTGCAGAAAGTCTCGGTTTACGCCCGGGTGGCTCCGAACCATAAGCTCCGCATCACGCAACAATTGCTGAAACATGGAGAGATTGTCGCCATGACCGGGGACGGGGTGAACGACGCGCCGGCCCTGAAGGCGGCCCATATTGGCATAGCCATGGGCAAAACCGGCACCGATGTGGCCAAAGAGGCCTCGGACATGGTCATCGCCGACGACAATTTCGCCAGCATCTACCGGGCCGTGGGACTGGGCCGCGTCGTCTTCGACAACATCCGCAAGGTCACCGTCTTTCTCATCCCCACCGGCATCGCCGCCATTGTCTCCATCCTGGCCACCGTGATGCTGGGTCTGCCGCTGCCCTATTTGCCGGCCCAACTGCTGTGGATCAACCTGGTGACCAACGGCTTGCAGGATGTGGCCCTGGCCTTCGAACCGGGGGAAAAGGACGTGCTGGACCGGCCGCCCCGGCCTCCCAGAGAAGGGATCATGTCCCGTCTGCTCATCGAGCGCACCATTCTTGTGGCCCTGATCATCTCCGCCGGGATCGTCTATGAATTCGTCCATGCCCTGAACCAAGGGGCGTCCCTGGAAAAGGCCCGGACCATAGCCGTCACCACCATGGTCTTTTTCCAGTTCTTCCAAGCATATAACAGTCGTTCCGAGGTGCATTCCCTGTTCATCATGAACCCCCTGGGCAACCCCTTCCTCTTTTTCGGCACCATCGCCGCCTTTATCGCCCATCTGGCCGCCATCTACGTGCCAGCCATGCAGTGGATTTTCCGCCTGGAGCCCATCGGGGCCCTGGAGTGGCTGAGGATCGGGCTGGTGTCGGTAACCGTGGTCATTGCCGTAGAGATCGACAAGTGGGTGAGGCGAATGAAGATTCTGGCCTCAACCTGAGTAGTGAACAAAAAGCCGAACCATAGGGAAGATATGACCGACTTTTACGCACCCCTCAGGTCTGAAATACAGGCAAGGCGTCGGGGACAGCCTCTGCTCCTTTTATTGGACTATGACGGCACCCTGGTGGAGATCGCTCCCCGCCCGGAGCTGGCCCGGCCCACTCCGGAGATGCTGGAGTTGCTGAGCCGGCTGACGGCTCAGGTGGACCTGAAGGTAATGGTGGTTTCGGGTCGCCCCCTGAGAGACTTACAGGAAATCCTGCCCGTCTCAGGCCTGGACTTTCTGGGGTCCCACGGCGGGGAGGCCTTGATCGGCGGTCGCCTTCACCCCATGACGGTTGCCGCCGCAGACAATGAAGAACTTTCCCGATGGCGAAATCGGCTGGTGGTTAGGCTGCAGCCCTTTCAGGGATGGTGGCTTGAGGACAAGCCTCAGGGGTTTGCTCTCCACTATCGACAGGTGTCCGCAGAGCATGCTTATGAATTCATTGGAATATTAGGAAGATGGCGGGAGCAGCTACGGCAGGAGGGACGCCTTCAGCTCCTGGCGGGGAAAAAAGTTCTGGAAATACTGCCGCGGGGAATCAGTAAGGGTGCGGCAATACAGGAAATATTGCTAATTCCTGGATTTATCGGGTTTTTTCCGATATATTTTGGTGACGATATAACCGACGAAAGCGCCTTCCAAATCTTGCAAGGCCAGGGGCTGACCATCAAAGTGGGCCGCCCCGGCAGCGACACCGCGGCGTCCCATTTCCTTCCCGATCCCGAAGCAGTGCGGCATTTTCTGGCTCTTCTCGTTGCGCCCCTGGAGGATTCTTCATGTCCACTAAATTAGATCAGGTGGCCCCAAATCCCTTCTTGTTCCATGAATGCTTCCTGATGTCCATGCCCTTGGGCAAAAAGGTGGTGAACCTGAGGGAATTGCTGGAAGGTTTGCGGGAGATAGACGAATCGGTGCTTTTCTATCATCTGATCCAATCCCGTCTCACCCTGGGCCAACCCGCGGTGGAATATCCCAACGACTTCGCCCTGTGGGCGGCCAGCGCCCTGCAGGACAGCAAGCTGGCGGAGAAGCTCAGCTCCTTCGACCCCTTCGAGTATCAGAACCTGCGACAGGTGCGCCAGGCGGTGGTGGATAACCTGGAGGAGTACCTCTGGGACCTGCCCTTCGTCCCCTGGGCCCGGTCCGGGTTCGAGTTTCATTTCTGCCAGGCCTCGGTGGTGGTGATGCATTCCCTGATTTCCGCCCACACCTTGAAGGAATTTTGCGGCGCCCTCAACCAGGTGGGTCTGGATTCCATTTATTACCATTTCTTTGAAGCCCGTTGGCGCCTGGGGGAGTTGAAAAGCGACGATTTTTCTTTCTGGATTGAGACCAACTTCGGCTTGCCGGAGTTGGTCAAGGCCATCCGCGACGTTGATATCTATTTCTACAGCCTGAAAGAATTGCGGGAGACCCTCTTGGGGTTAATCCACCAGCACCTGGGAGAACTCTGTGATCACCCTGGATGATTACGCACCCATCGTGGGAGAGGAAGTGGTGGGCCAGCTGCATCGTCTGGCCGAACACCTGCAGGGCCGGCGTTTTGTCCACATCAACTCCACCGCCGTGGGCGGGGGAGTGGCGGAGATTCTAAACCAAAGTATGGCAATCCTTGATCAATTGGTCCAGGAGTGCCACAAATTTTCCAAAAAAATTATCTTTACAGGCAATTTTGTGTTATTGTACTTTTGCTAAGTCTTTAAAATTAGAAAATAGTAAATTATTCGCAGGTTAACCTATTATAAAGGATTTGAAAACATTTTTTGAAGAATAACAAAACTTTAGATACAATCTCAAGATAATTTTAATGGGGTATCTTTAATGAAGGAAATCTATGGTCTAATATTAAAATATAGGTTCGGTGCAAAGTTTAGATTTATACTGATTATTTCAACTTTATTTTTATTGATGATTCATATAATCGCTCTATTCTGCCCGTTTTGTAAACAATTTGACGTGAACCAAG
>VGSO01000176.1 GCA_016874945.1 Deltaproteobacteria bacterium | reverse complement strand
ATGGCCGCGCCTCTCGAAATGGGAGGCGACGATTTCCAGGATGCTGACGGCTCCCAGATAATTGGTCTCCATAATTTTACGCGCTTCTGGATAATCTTTTTGGGCCTGGGTCTGGTCGCCCAGGTATCCGAAAGCCAAAACTGCTCCGTCCGGTTTAGGATCGAGTCCCGCATAAAATTCTTCATGCATGGCATAAGCGGTGGCATGGAAAGACAGCGGGGTTGCCGCCACTCCGTAACGTATCTTCAGATCCCGGGCTTGGCTCTGGAGCAGTTCGGCATCCCGGGAAGCCAGATACAGGTCGGCCTTTTCCGCCTGGGCGAATTTCCGGGCAATTTCCTGGGCCACATCGGAGTTGGCCCCCAAAATAAGAAGACGCATGGTCACACTCCCAACCGTGTGGACTGGAGGGAATTGAATTTTTGCCTCAATCCCAGTTTCTCCCGCAACTCCGCAAACAGCTCCCAACGGGGATAGCCTTTTTGGAAAACTTCCCGGGGCATGCGGACGTCTTTGGCCAGATAGAGCCGCCCCCCATGCTCTATTACGATGCGGTCCAATTCATCCAGTAAAGAAAAAAGGCCTGTTTGGATCTTGAAGTCCAAGGCCAGGGTATAGCCTTCCAGGGGGAAGGAGAGATAATTGTCATTCCCCGGGCCAAAAAGTTTCAGCACGCCCAGGAACGGTCCCAGGCCCGCGGCGGCGGTTTTCTTGATAATGGCGGTGATGCCGGCCAAACCGGCCTCCTTGGGCAGCACCAAATGATATTGGGTTAAGCCCGGACGGCCATACAACCGGTTCCAGTTGGCCAGCCGGTCCAGGGGGAAGAAAAAATCCCCCAGGGGGACCGGCCGATCTTCAACCGGTGCGGAGCTCTTATTATTCTTTTTATAAAAGAGATGATTGAACCAGGATATGGAGTGGCGATTGAGCAGAAACCCGGGAAAAGTAAAGGGCACGCGGACAGGCTTTCGGAAGGGCAGGTCCAGGCCGCCGGAATCTGCATGGTCTCCCAGCCGGAACACGGAACGCCCCAGGGAGTCCCCTTTGGCCAGGCAGTCGATCCAGGCCACCGAATAAGCGGCGTCTTGATTTTCATCAAATAGGAGGAACGCCTCTTTCAGGTTTTGACTGCGGATCACGGTTTCTCTGATCCAGGCGCTCTTTACCGGTTGCAAACGAAGCGCGGCCGTCAAGATAATGCCCGTCAACCCCATGCCGCCGCAGGTGGCCAGGAACAGCTCCCGGTTTAACTCCCTGCCGCATTCCACCACCTGGCCGCCGGGCAACATTAACTCCAAAGAAATAAGACCTTCACTGAAACACCCGGCCTGGTGGTGGTTTTTCCCATGGACATCCGCGGCGATGGCCCCTCCCAGGGTGATTAGCCTGGTTCCGGGCATTGCCGCTGGGAGCCAGCCCCGGGGCAGAAAGACCTGGATCAGGTCTGACAGGGTGATGCCGGCCTGGCATCGGACCACCCCGGCCCGGGGGTCGAAATTTAGGATTTTATTGTACCGGCGGGAAAGGATAACCCTGGCATTGAGGGCGCTGTCGCCGTAGCTGCCGCCCATGCCGTGAACAATGCAGTCCCCCGGCTCCCGGAGGAAGTCCCGCAGGCCTTCCGGGGTTTTTAAGAAAAAACCTTGTGATTGGATTCGGGGGTATCTTCCCCACCCGGTGAGGTTCATAAGTTAGTTCAAAGTTCAAAGTTCAAAGTTCGAGAGCGGCCTGCGCAAAGTTATTTCATCCCGCGATTAAGAAAGCGATATATTCGGTTTTTCCATAAGTTAACCCCAGCCAGGTCAAGACCCAGCAGAAAATGACCGCCTGCATAAAATAATCCGTGAGCACGATGGCGGTGGGTGAACCGGTGCGTTTTTCCACCAAAGCCAATTGCAAATACCTTAGGATTCCCAAGATCACCCAAAAGCTGGTCAGGTATAAGTGCCTGGTTCCGTGCTTTTCAATGACCTCGGGAGAAACTGTGTACATTACGTAGGAAAACAGTACTACGGAGGCCATGACCACCATGCCCTGGGAAACGAATTCCAGGCTGTAACCATCAATACCTTTTCTGACCCCGTTTCCCTGGGCGGCGGCCAGAAGGTCGTCGCGGCGCTTGGCCAGGGCCAGGAAAACCGCCAACAAGAAGGTCATTAAGATAATCCAAGGGCTTATGGGAATATTGGCGGCAAATCCACCACCCACCACCCGCAGCACAAAGCTTAAGCCGATACAGGCGATATCCACGATGGCCAGACGTTTCAAGAAAAGGGAATAAAGAAAATTGAGAACCAGATAAGATGCTAAAATCCCAAGAAATTTCCTGGGCAAGAATACCAGGGAAAAAATTATGGAGGCCGACAGCAGCACCACCAGGAAGGGGACTGCTTCCGACGGGCGCAAAATCCCCGCGGCTAACGGACGATGTTTTTTGACCGGATGGCGGCGATCTTCTTCAATGTCGGCAAGATCGTTAAAAACATAGACGCTGCTGGCCGCCAGGCAAAAAGCCGCAAATGCTCCCAATGCCTGGCTGATGGCGGGCAGTTCCAGGAATTTATGGCCGAAAAAGACCGGCAATAAGACAAATACATTCTTCACATATTGCTGGGGGCGGGCCAGGTGCAGATATGCCTTAAACGACGACATTTTTTCCACGATATGAGGATTCAGGTTAAAGCCCGCCAAAGTTGCGGGTTCAAGAAGCGAGGATAAAACCGGTACTGTGTGATATATCGGCAAATACCGCGCCTTTGATTACCATTAAATAACTTCGGAGCCTCTTGCAAAATTATGTAGCCGCAGGCTTCAGCCTGCGCCCGCACCGGCTGGAAAGCCTGCGCTACCGGATATTTCTTTGAGCAACATGGGAAAAATCGCAGCCTCAAAATGAATTTTGCAAGAGGCTCAAGGAGTTATCCCCGAAAAATTAGTTCGATTTTTTAGAACAAAAATCAGGGATCCATCCCGTCGAAATCAGGACTCTCCCGATTTACCGGGGTTTTGGGGTGGAGCAAACTGGCCTCAACTTTGAGGCGCCGGGAAACCCGCGGGGTCGCCGCCCAGGCAAGCCTCCGGACGCCAAAATCCTCTCTTGCCTGGAAAACCCGAGGTTGAATGGACCGTTGAAATTTACCGGAGTTCGGAACCGGCCGCTACCGGGAGTAAGATGGCATGGCTACCGGACGGTGATTACAGAAGGGAGATTATTTGATGATTTTCATTGACTTAGCATAATAATTCTTATAAGAGCTGTAAAATGGTTTTAAATTATATAAAGAAATATCTAGCTATGCTCTAAAGAATTCAACAATGTCAATAGTATCTTCATTAATAGATAAATTAAAAACGAGAGTCACTGATAATGGCGGCTTCGGTGTCAAGGACGCTGCTGGCGCCCGCCCTGACGCCACCGCCTGGGCCATTCTGGCGCTTATGGCCAGCAACCAGGACGGAGATTTGATAAATTCAGCCAGAGCCAACCTGGCCTCCCAACAATTACCGGATGGACGCGTCAGTATCTCCAGAAATCATCCTGACGCCTTTTGGCCGACCCCATTGGCCATCCTGGCCTGGCAAAATTCCCCGGAACATAGGGAAGCGCAGTCCCGGGCGATCCGCTTTATGCTGCAAACGCCCGGTCAACACTTCCCGCGGCCGGCTGATGCGCCCTATGAGCATGATCCCACCCTCCAGGGCTGGCCCTGGATCGCCGGAACCCACTCCTGGGCCGGCCCGACTGGCCTGGGCCTCATCGCCCTTAAGGTTGCGGGACAGGGTGAACATGATGCCGCCCAAGAGGCTGAGCGGATGCTGATGAATCGCCAATTGCCCAAAGGGGGGTGGAATTACGGCAATACCAGGGTGTTCGGCATGGAACTCCACCCCATGCCCGAGAGCACCGGAATAGTCTTGGAAGCATTAAGCCACCGGGTTCCCCGGGAAAAGATTCAAAAGAGCTTGGCGTATTTGCGCACCAGGCTCGAAGGCCTGCGCCCCCCCCGCTCCCTGGGATGGGGACT
The DNA here is from genome assembly GCA_016874945.1 of Deltaproteobacteria bacterium. Classification (GTDB taxonomy): domain Bacteria; phylum Desulfobacterota; class Desulfobaccia; order Desulfobaccales; family 0-14-0-80-60-11; genus VGSO01. Next base: position 2,402 of record VGSO01000176.1, on the reverse strand, counting down.
TTTGGGGTTGGCGGCTTGGGGGGAGGGACTCCCTGCCGCCCATGGCCTGGTGGCCCAATCCCTGGAGAGCCAGGAGAGGTACGGGAGCTATGATACTGTTTGCCTTGCCCTGCTAGTGGTCTCGCTGTTAGCTCCACGGGGGCTGGCCAGCTTGTACCAGTGAAAGCCGGGAAGGGACGACCGCGTAAGATTATACCGGGTTCGGGAGCGGGAAAGAAGTTCCATTCACCCCCACCCCAACCCTCCCCCCTCAAGGGGGAGGGAATTTTCGACTTTTTACGACTTCATCAACTTTGCACCTTTTTGTTATTTTTTATTTTTTTACCGAAAACCGAAAACCGAAAACGGCACTATATGGGCTTTACACGCAGGGAATTTTTATGGGCCTGTGGCGGCGGCGCACTTCTGGGCGCTTCCGGCCTATTTCTGCGGCGGGAATTTTCCCGGCGTTCCTGGACGGAAAATACCTTTATCGCCCGGGCGCCCCATTACCAGGCGGACCTTGCCGGAATAATTTCGTCGGGCTTAAGGGAATTAGGGATTTCCCGGGAGGAAATCAAGGGAAAAAGGGTTTTATTGAAACCAAACCTGGTGGAAACCAGCCTGGGCGCGCCGCACATTAATACCCACCCCCTGGTGGTGCGAGGCGCCGCCGAAGCCTTCCTCAACTTGGGCGCCTCCCAGGTTTTGGTGGCCGAAGGGCCGGGACACATCAGCGATACTCTTTTGGTTTTAGAAGAGTCGGGGTTGGCGGAGGCACTTCAAGAAGATCGGATTCCCTTTATTGACCTTAATTACGAGGAAGGCTTCACCGTCGCCAACGCGGGAGGCTTCTCCCGCCTGAAAAGCCTGACCTTCCCCGTGCTGGTGAAGCAGGTGGATTACATTGTCTCCCTGGCCAAGATGAAGACGCACCACTGGGCCGGGATTACGCTCTCCATGAAGAACCTCTTCGGAGTGATGCCGGGAATATATTATGGCTGGCCGAAAAACGTGCTGCACTGGGCCGGTCTGGAGTCCTGTATTCTCGACATCACCAAGACCCTCAAGCCTCACTTCGCCATCGTTGACGGCATTGTGGGAATGGAAGGCGATGGGCCCATCATGGGCTCCCCCAAGGAGGCAGGGGTATTGGTCATGGGTCGAAATCTCCCCGCCGTGGATGCCACCTGTGCCCGGATCATGGGAATCAATCCTCACCAGGTGAATTACCTGGCCAATGCTGAGGGCGCCCTGGGGCCGCTGCGGGAAAGCTGTATCGGGCAGCGAGGTGAAACCATTGCTTCAGTGCGCACGGATTTCCAACTGTTGGATATATTTCCGGCGCAGCGGGGGTTGAGATTATAAAAAATGACTTTAAAGCGCCCTTGATGGGGGAAGCCCCGGGGCTCGCAATTGGCCTGGCAAAAAGTCGCATGATAGATATTTAACTTATTGCAATAATTAGATAATTATCTAACCATTGGGTATTCCTCCTCTCCGACTTCCCTTTCTCCAGTCCTCAGGTAAGGGAGTTCCTCCAAAATAATTCCTCCGATTTACCCCATGACAATTAGGGGTTGGCCCTGTCAAAATCAGGAGTCTCCCGATTTACCGGGTTCTTAAAAAGGGGCATATTGCAATCAACATTCAGGCATCATTTAAAAAAAAACACATTCATCACAAGGAGGAGAATGAAATGGAACGGATTAAAAGGTTTTTCAAGGATGAGTCCGGGGCCAGCGCGGTGGAATATGGTCTCTTGGTTGCTCTCATTGCCGTGGTCATCATCGGCGCGGTCACGGCTCTGGGCGGCGCCATTTCAGGTCAGTTCACCGCCGCATCCACTGCCATCGGGTCGTAAGCTAAGCTGCGGTTCCGGGGCAGAGAGCCCCGGAACGCAGCCAATGACCCCAAAAGCAGCTTTTAAGAAGAAATGCTTGCCGGGACATGAAATGGAAATTATCCGGAAAATCCTGGAAGACGAGTCCGGGGCTAGCTCGGCGGAATATGGCCTCCTGGTGGCCATCCTTGTGGTGGTCATAGTGATTGCCCTCAGCGCTCTGGGGACCATCGTTTAAAACCAATTCAACAGCGCGGCCACCACCAGCGGCTCCTAATAATTAAGTTCCATCGGCGGCCAGCTCAATGGAAAACTGCGGTGGTTAGCACTCACCGCCGCCTCCACCCGGGCCCGGCGCCACTGCCGGGCCCGTTTTTTCAGGAATGAAAGCTCACCCCGGACAGGAAGTTAACCCGCAGAGCCACCCAAGGGTTGACAGGCCCGCGGGGGCAGGGAGGGAAGACCATGGATCCCAGCTTTTTTTACTCAACTCTGGTTCTCACTATGGTCATCGGCATCGTTTCATTTTTTGCCAAAAAGGGCGCCTGAGGCCGCTGGGGATAGTTCAAGGAAGAGATGA
>VGSO01000175.1 GCA_016874945.1 Deltaproteobacteria bacterium | reverse complement strand
TTATCAAGATTAAAGGGGGTAATAACATGCCGTTTCAAAGAAAGAGACCAGAGTTGATTCTTTCCCAGGAGATAAAGGACAAACTCGAATCCATTGGCAAATCTCGCACCGAGAAGGCCAGTCGAGTGGAGCGAGCCAAAATCCTGTTGGCCTATATCGGGGGCGCCTCGGTGTCTGCCATTGCCCGATCCTTTTCCACCAACCGCCCCAAGGTGGAACGGTGCATCGATAAAGCACTTCAGATAGGCACCATAGCTGCTCTTGACGACCTGCCACGCCCAGGCGCCAAAGTGCGCCTTTCCCCAGAAGCACGGACATGGCTGGTATCGTTGGCCTGTCAGAAACCAAAGGATCTGGGATATTCTCTTGAGATGTGGACCACCCGTTTGCTGGCGCAACATTGCCAACAACACGCCTTTGAAGCCGGTCATACTTGCCTGGGCCAGATTTCCAAGGGCACGGTATCGAAAATCCTGCGAAAAAGCGGCGTTCGCCCCCACAAAATTGCCTACTATCTCGAACGCCGAGATCCGGACTTCGAATCCAAAATGGTCCAGGTGCTCCATGTCTACAGAGAAGTAAAGCTATTACAGGAAAAAGGCCAGCCGGATAACGGCAAGACGGCCATCCTCTCCTATGACGAAAAACCCGGAATTCAAGCCCTTGGAAATGTGGCCCCTGATCTTCCGCCAGTACCGGGGGAACATTCTCAAATCTCCAGGGATCACCAATATATTCGCTTTGGCACTTCATCTGTTTTGGCCAGCATAGATCTTCTAACCGGCCAAGTCCACGGCATGGTCGCGGATCGCCACCGGAGCGCTGAGTTTATTCAACACTTAAAATTCCTGAACGAGCACTACCCGAAGGAGATTACCATCAGGATGATCCTGGACAACCATAGTGCTCACACCTCCAAAGAAACACGCAAATTCCTATCAACAGTGACCAACCGTTTCGAATTTATCTTTACTCCAAAGCACGGTTCTTGGCTTAACCTGATCGAATCCTTCTTCGGCAAGATGGCCAAGACTCTGCTACGGGGAATGCGAGTAACTTCAAAAGAGGAACTCAAAGAGAGAATATTAAAATGGTTCGACGAAATAAATCAAACCCCGGTTATTTTCCGGTGGAAATATGGCCTTGATGCTATCTCGGTAATATAAATATTGCAATATTATATCGGAAACGATCCACTAGTTAGAGAAGTATTAGGTTCCGAGTTTTTTAATTGATAATACCTCAATCTCCTCTCGCCCGTGGGGAAGTGGATGGGGATTGGTGTATTCCAAGCATCCCATGAATAGGCGATGAGACTGTCATGAGCAAGAAAAAGGTGGCGGTGGTGCTCCTGAGCGGCGGGCTGGACAGTTGCGTCACTGCGGCGGTGGCCCAGCGGGATTTTGAACTGGCCCTGTTTCATGGCAATTATGGCCAGCGCACCGTCCACCGGGAACTCCGGGCCTTCCGGGAACTGGCGGTTTTCTTCCAGACCCGGCACCGCCTGGAGGCGGCCATGCATTTTTTAAAAACCATAGGCGGGTCCAGCCTCACCGATGACCGCCTCCCCATACCTGAGGACCTCGACGACCCTCCGGGGTTGCCCCTGACTTATGTGCCTTTCCGCAACACTATTCTGCTTGCCGCCGCAGTGGCTTGGGCCGAGGTCATCGGGGCCTCGGCCATCTTTATCGGGGCCAACCGGATTGACAGTCCGGGATATCCCGACTGCCGGCCGGAATACTTTGAGGCCTACAGTCGTCTCATCGAACTGGGAACCGGCCCCAATACCCATCTAGAGATTCATACCCCCCTGATTCACCTGGATAAAGCCGGTATTGTCCGCCTCGGTCTGGAACTGCACGCCCCCCTGGAACTCACCTGGTCCTGCTACCAGAATGAGGACCGGGCCTGCGGCCGGTGCTCCTCCTGCCGCCTGCGCCTCAGGGGTTTTGCCCAGGCGGGCGTAAAAGACCCTATCCCGTACGAAGGAGACCGGCCATAATACTTCCCAGCAACATTTCACCGTTCTGAGAACTTCAATGGGTATACATTGGTACTCCGACTTTATCCCCCGGGAGCGGCAAAAAATGAGTGTTGCAGGAGCCTCAATTTTTTTTGAAATTAATAAATCGTGCGTTTATTTTAGTATCATTTGAATGGCAACCTGGTATAACTTTATAAAGGTGGAAGGGGTTTCGCTTTCCGCCTTTGAACCCTGAAATTTTAACTTTTTTGAAAAGGTGCGCTTAATAACTCTTCTCAGGAGGGATGACAGCAATAGATGCCTGTTCCAGGAGAAAATCCCTGCTTAAATGAAAGCCTTGACAGCCTCCGAGGCACCATAAAAATCAGTTAATAACCCAGGGAGTGTTTCAAAGGAGGTTTAACCTCATGGAGTCCCCTGAAGAATCCCACAAAGAGCCTAGTCCAACAACTGACCCCCCGGGTTCTCAGAATCCCCTGGGAAAAGAATCTCGGAACGGCAAAGATCGGATTAAATCCTACTCTTGGGCGCTGCTAGCGGTCTGGACCCTGACCATAGGCATATCCCTGGGATGGAGTCTGTACCAGGCCCGAGAGGGAATTCTTATCATGGCCCTGGAAGCGGCCCGGATCAATTACGAAAAAGACGTGCTCTATCGCCGCTGGGCCGCTATCCATGGCGGGGTTTATGTGCCGGTGACGCCGGCCACGCCCCCTAATCCCTACCTGGAAAATGTGCCAGAGCGGGACCTGACTACCCCCTCCGGGCGGCACCTTACTCTCATGAACCCGTCTTATATTACCAGGCAGGTGTTCTCCCTCAGCTTGCAGGAATCAGCCATCAGGGGACATATTACCAGTCTGAAGCCTTTGCGGCCCGAAAACCTTCCCGACCTCTGGGAAACTCAAGCCTTACAGTCTTTTGCCCAGGGAAAATCCGAAGCCTATACCACCCAAAACCTGGAGGGACGGCCTTATTTCCGGCTCATGCGTCCTGTTTTTGCCGAGAAAAGCTGTCTGAAATGTCATGCCCACCAGGGATACCAGGAAGGCGACATTCGGGGCGGGATAAGCATCTCCATCCCCCTGGACCCCCTCTATGCGGAGCAGAAAAGAACGATCTTTACCACCTTCCTGGGACATGCCTTTCTCTGGCTGGTGGGATTGGCGGGCATCAGCCTGGGGCAGCGGAACCTGATGAACGCCTGGCAACAGCAAGAGAACGCCGAAAACGCCCTGAAGCAGAGTAATTCCCAACTCCACCGCCTGGTGGCGGAGACCGGCCGGCTCCATCGGGAAACCTCCTTAGTGAGTGAAATGACGGACCATCTCCACGCCTGTTTAACCCTGGAGGAGGCCGGTCAGATCATCCACCGCCTGGCGCCCCAGTTATTTCCAGCCTATTCGGGTTCGCTGTTCCTCTTGAACGCGTCCCGCAATATTCTGGAATTGATCGTGAATTGGGGAGAGGTGGCGCCGAACCAGTCGATTTTCGAGCCCCAGCGGTGTTGGGCCCTGCGGCGGGGACGCCCCTATCAAATGCTGGACCCGGCCCAGGACCTGATCTGCGAACATCTTGCCGCACCTTCCACCGCCAGATATTATTGCCTGCCTCTGGTGGCTCAGGGGGATACCCTGGGGGTATTACAGGTGCGGTCGGCCGCCTCCGCAGATGGGGACGATACTCATGGCGTTTTCCCTGAAACCGTGCAATCCCTGGCCCGTACGGTGGCAGAACATCTGGCCCTGTCTCTGGGAAATATAAAACTTCAGGAAACCTTGCGCCACCAGGCCATCCGGGACCCTCTCACGGGATTATTCAACCGCCGCTTCATGGTGGAGACTTTGGAACTGGAACTACACCGGATGCGGCGCCGGGAGCTGCCCTTGGCGGTTGTGATGCTGGATATTGACCATTTTAAGCGTTACAACGACACCTTCGGCCATTCGTCAGGGGATGTGCTGCTCAGCGCCCTGGGCCAAATGGTGCGCCAGAAGGTGCGCAAAGAAGACGTGGCCTGCCGTTACGGGGGTGAAGAGTTCACCGTCATCATGCCCGAGACCTCCCTGGAAACCGCCTGCCAGCGGGCCGAGGAGTTGCGCCAGGCAGTTCATGACCTCCATCCAGAACATCAGGGTCGGGGGCTAGGCGGCATTACCATATCCTTAGGCGTGGCCGTTTTTCCGCAAGACGGGGAAAATCATGAGGACCTTCTGCGGGCTGCGGATGCTGCCCTGTACGAGGCCAAACACGCCGGCCGGGACCGGGTGGTGGCCAGCAGGAAGGCAGACCAGGATTCCCCGGATAGCACCGCCTGATAGTAGAGGTGGAGGCAATCGGTCCCGCAATAACGTGCAGGCCCCGATTGATCTCATTGCCAGGTTATCGAGGGGGAATCAGTGCAAAGAACCGGGAGGGGAATGAACTTCAAAAGAGTCCAGGAAGACGGTCTGGCGTGGCTCGCCTGGTCCCTGGAGGACGTATTTCCGGAACTTTCCTATCGCTCCTGGATCCGTTGCGGGGGAGTCAGTCTGCCGCCCTACGACGGTTTGAATCTGAGTTATGGGGTGGGTGACGACCCGGACCGGGTGAGCCAGAACCGCCGGTTAGTGCGGCTGTCCATGGCCCTAAACGAACTCATCAGCGTCGGCCAGGTCCACGGGAGCAACACCCTGATCCTCTCAGCCAAGGAAAAGCCTCAGCCCGTCAGGGAGGTACACGGCATTGATATCCTCATCACCGATATCCCGGGATTAGGCCTGTTGATCAAGCAGGCGGACTGCCAGGCGGTGGCCCTCTATGACCCTGAAAACCAGGTTATCGCCAATATCCACTGCGGCTGGCGTGGGAACGTGCACGATGTCATCGGACAGGCGGTAGGGCACTTACGGGCAGGCTTCGGTACCCGACCGGAAAACCTCCGGGCGGCTTTGAGCCCGTCCCTGGGGCCCTGTTGTGCGGAATTCATCAACTACAGAAAGGAATTCCCCGAAAAGTTCTGGCCGTACCAGGTGCGCCCCCACTTCTTTGATCTCTGGCGGCTCAGCTGCGATCAATTGCAGCAAGCCGGGGTCAGGCCTGGAAATATCCACGTGGCGGGCTGGTGCAGCCGCTGCCAGGAAAAAGATTTATTCTCCTACCGTCGGGCTCAGGTCACTGGCCGGAACGGCACGGTCATCGCTTTACGCCGCCCCTAAAACCTTTTCCAGAAGAACCGGCCCATAATTTTTCCCTACCTTAGAATAACTATTTGAATTTAAAGCATTAGCTGACGGCTGCAAGCTGACCGCTGACCGCTTACAGATAATAATCACCCGATGGCGCTCTAAGAATACCCCCTTTTGGATCCAACCGATATTGATTTTCCGAGTTCCAGGGTTATGTTAAAAACAGCTCGGTTGTTTTTTTACCCATTTGGAGGGAGAAGCAGATGCACACCGCCGACTCGAAACCTCTGGTTGCCCCAAACCGGTCTCCCGCCGGAAAGGGCGCCTCTGACCCCAAAAAGTGGCGGCGGCCGCTGCTCCTGTTAATCTTTCTGCTCACCGCCTTAATTCTTGCCCGGGTCTTTGGCCTGGGGGAGGTGTTGGGGAACCTGCGGCACTGGATTCAGGGCTGGGGTGCGTGGGGGCCCCTGGTTTTTATCGTTGTATATATGGCCGCGGCGGTGGCGGTCATCCCCGGATCGGCCCTGACCATAGCCGCGGGGGCCCTCTTCGGTGCCGGGCTGGGCATCGTGGTGGTGAGCCTGGGGGCCACTCTCGGAGCCGGTCTGGCCTTTCTGGTCTCCCGCTACTTTGCCCGGGAGGCCGTGGTGGCCTGGCTCGGAGAAAAGGCTCAATTCCAGCGGCTGGACCGCCTCACCGCGGACCACGGGGCCATCATCGTGGCCCTGACCCGGCTGACGCCCATCATTCCCTATAACCTGTTGAATTATGCCTTCGGTCTGACTCAGGTGCCCTTTTGGACCTATGTTTTCTGGACCTGGCTGTGTATGCTGCCGGCCACGGTCCTGTACGTGGTGGGGGCCGATACCGTGGCCGCCGGTTTGGCCACCGGCGAGGTCCCCTGGCTGCTCCTGGTGTTCCTGGCCGCGTCTGCCGTTCTGCTGGCCTTTCTGGTAAAACTGGCCAGCGGAAAATTCCAGGCCCGGGAGAATCTGGCCGGGCAGGCAACCCCGCCTGCTGAAACAGTTTTCACCTTTAGTTCCCCTGAAATAGAACCTCGGGATGAGTACAATCAAAGCCTCCTGGACAATGTCCGCCCTTCCGGCTGGCTCAATCCTCAACCCGCGCCCCGTTATAATCTGGTGGTCATCGGGGCCGGGGCCGCGGGCCTGGTGACCGCCGCGGGCGCGGCCGGGTTGGGGGCCAAGGTCGCCCTGGTGGAGCGCCGTTTGCTGGGCGGCGACTGCCTAAATTACGGCTGCGTGCCCTCCAAGGCCATCCTCCGGGCTGCCCGGGCCGCGGCCGAGGTGCGG